>DASWCI010000467.1:0-2798 GCA_036390195.1 Gemmatimonadaceae bacterium | reverse complement strand
GAAAACGATGAAGATCACAAACGGAGGAATTCCGCCGCTTTCCCTGCTCGGCGGATATTCGACCTGTGGTTCGCTGAACTGTGGCGGTGCGAGTGCCGTGTCGAGCGTGAAGTTGAATTCCTTGGCGAACCGCTCCGCTGTGCGGAGCGTTACGAGCTCGAGTCCGGTGCTATAGTCTTTCGCAATGAATGCGGGCGTCGCTTCTCGGCAGATATCGCCGACGTCCGCATCGGTGAGAAATCCCTCGGCGCCGTAACCCGTCGCAACGAAGCAGTGTCCGCGGCCGTCCTTGCTCGTCTCCTTGGGAACCACCAGGATGACGGCGCCCGCGTTGCGCGTTGGATCTCCGGGATTACCAATCTTCCCGACTTTCCACTGCCGTCCGATTTGCAGAGCGACTTCCTGCACATCGCGGGTGCCGATGTCGGGAAGCGTGACGATCGTCATCTCTCCGCGCGACTTCGTGCGCACATCTTCCGCGATGCGCTCCATTCGCTGAGCGGCCTCGGGTTGAATTACGTGCGCAAAATCATTCACCAGCCCGATCGGCGGCGAAATCTGAATGCCTTGCGGAAGGAGGAAGAGCCAGGCTGCTCTAAGCACGGCGAAAGTGGTCGCCGTCGAAGGAAAGCCGATCAGAACCGAAGTAAGTATCTACTCTCCCTTGATTTCATGGTTTGGCAGGAGGTCTATTTAGCAGATGATTCCCTCCCAAGTCAACCGCGTCAGGGCTCTCGTTTCGCTCGTGCTTTCACTTGCGTGCGCACCTGCCGGAACTACCAAACAAGGCACTGAAAGTACGACCGTCGCGCGAGCCGATACCGCTTCAGTCACTGCGCGGCCGGCGCAAACCGACTCCATCATTACGCGCGCCGACCTCGCCAGGATTCAGGGCAGCGCCAGCGCGCCACTGTGGGTGATTGAAGTCAGCGACTTCCAGTGCCCTTACTGCAAGCAGTGGCACGACCAGACGTACAACGCTTTTCTCGAACAGTACGTGAAGACAGGCAAGGTTCGCCTCGCCTACGTGAACTTCCCGCTTGCTAGCCATGTCTATGCCTGGCCAGCGGCTGAGTCTGCGATGTGCGCGGGCGCGCAAGGAAAATTCTGGCCGATGCACGACGGGCTGTTCACGACGCAAACCCATTGGGAGGCGACGAGCACGCCGATGGTCGTCTTCGACTCGCTTGCGCAGGCCAACGGATTGGACATGCAACGCTGGCGGGATTGCGTGACGTCCGGAAAAATGAAGCCGCTCATCGAGGCAGATCATGACCGTGCCGCGAGAGCCGGGGCGAGCGCGACACCGAGCTTCATGATCGGAGACAAGATTCTTACCGGAGCGCAACCACTGCCCGAGCTGCAGCGCGTGATAGACTCCGCGCTCGTGAAGATTAAAAAGACAACCCCGTAAGCGTGAATTCGCTGCTGCGAATTCCTTACGCCCTCGCCGGACTTGTAACCGACGCGTTTGTCAAAGTCGTCCCCGCTGGCAAATCGAAATTCCGCCGCGGACTCAGTTCTCGGCGTGGGCTCATCGCTCGTTACGAGCGCTGGGCCTCGTCTTCCCGCGATAACGCTCGCCCGCTTGTCTGGTTCCACGCGCCTTCGGTCGGCGAAGGACTGCAGGCACTTCCCGTCATTGAGCTCGTACACGCGCGACGGCCCGATGCTCAGATCGCCTACACTTTTTATTCGCCGAGCGCGGAACAGTTCGCACGATCACTCAAGGTCGATTTCGCGGACTATCTGCCCTTCGATACTTTCGACCACGCAAGTGCGATCGTAGCCGCGCTACGACCCAACGCTCTGGTTTTCAGCAAGCTCGACATCTGGCCCGCGCTTACCGAGCGGGCTGCGGCTGGCGGAGTTCACGTCGGCGTTATCAGCGCGACCCTTCCGGAATCTTCAGGACGGCGCGGCAGTCTTGCTCGAGCGTTTCTCGCCGACGCATATCGCTCGATCGACCGCCTTGGCGCCATCGATGACAGGGACGCCGAGCGGTTGCGCGAGCAAGGTGTGAGAGCCGACCGGATTAGCGTCACTGGCGATACGCGGTTCGATCAGGTCTGGGCCCGCGCGCAACGTACTGCATCGCCCCCCCCTCTCGTTTCGCGGTTGCGCTCCTCGCGCCCTACTCTCGTTGCCGGCTCGACGTGGCCATCCGACGAAGAGCACTTGCTTACCGTCTGGATCAGAATCCGCGACAAGATTCCCGACGCGCGGCTGATCATCGCGCCACATGAAACGAGTTCGGCGCATCTGCGCTCGATCGAGCGCTGGGCTCGCGCACATGCGCTCAAGCTCTCGCGCCTGGACGCAGCGGATGCGTCGAATGCCGATGTCATTCTCGTCGATCGCTACGGAATGCTCGGCGATCTTTACGCCCTCGCAGATGTAGCGTACGTCGGTGGTGGATTCCATTCGCCCGGCTTGCACTCGGTGCTCGAGCCGGCTGCGTTTGGCGCACCGGTGTTGTTCGGCCCGCGCAACGACAAGAGTCGCGAAGCGCTGAAGCTAGTTCAGGCCGGCGGCGGAGCGGTCGTTACTGGCAGCACCGATCTGTCGATTCGCCTCGGCGATTGGCTCGGATCTGTCGCCGCTCGTGACGCGGCGGGTGCTGCGGCGCGCGCGCTGGTTCAGGATGGTCTGGGTGCCGCCGAGCGCTCATTCGCGCTCGTTACCGATTTGCTCAGCCGCTGACGGCCGGCGCGGGATGAATCGGCGGCCGATACGACACGCCACTCGTGCTCGGCCGATGGACGAAGAATCCCTGCACGAGATGCACGCCGAGTGAT
>DASWCI010000466.1:0-3080 GCA_036390195.1 Gemmatimonadaceae bacterium | reverse complement strand
TACATGGGAGAGTACATGGCCTTTACTGAGAGCATCAAGAAGAACGGCCAATACGTCGGATCGAACCAGCTTCAGCCGTCCCACACTGCCACCATCGTACGCGCGCGTAATGGGAAGGTTTCAACCACCGATGGCCCGTTTGTCGAAACCAAGGAGCAACTCGGCGGCTACTACCTCATCGAGGCGAAGGATCTGAACGATGCGATCCAGGTAGCGTCGCGTATCCCGTCAGCGAGATCCGGATCGATCGAGGTGCGGCCTGTCGTGGATCGTTCGCAGGCGTAGCGATCACCCCGGACGCGAATCGAAATGCAGGACGACATTGCGGCGCACGTGCATGACAGAGTGGATGCGATCTATCGCTCCGATTCGCGCCGTGTGCTCGCGACTCTGATCCGTCTCCTTGGCGATTTCGATTTGGCCGAGGAGGCGCTGCATGATGCCTTCGCAACGGCGGTTGAGAAGTGGGCCGAGGATGGGATTCCCGCCAATCCACGCTCGTGGCTGATCTCGACTGGTCGTTTCAAGGCGATTGATCGATTGCGCAAGACGGCAAAGTTCGAGTCGGCAGATACATCGGCACTGGATCGTCTCGAGGCGGAGTCGGAAATGCCCGAGTACGACGACGGCGTGGAGGATGATCGCTTGCGACTCATCTTCACTTGCTGCCACCCTGCTCTGAGTCCCGACGCGCAAATCGCGCTGACACTGCGCGAAGTTTGCGGTCTCACCACTGAAGAAGTAGCACACGCCTTTCTGACTCCGCCGCCGACTCTGGCACAACGGATAGTGCGGGCAAAATCGAAGATCAGAGATGCGCGCATTCCTTACGAGATTCCGTCACGTGCCCATCTGCCCGAGCGACTCGACAGCGTATTGCACGTGATCTACCTCGTCTTCAATGAGGGTTACCTCGCTTCGAGCGGTGAATCGCTCACCCGGGCCGATCTCTCGGAGGAGGCGGTCAGGCTCGGCAGACTGCTTGTCGAATTGTTACCGGAGCCCGAAGCAATGGGACTCCTGGCGTTGATGCTGCTGCACGAAGCGAGACGCGTGTCACGGACAACGCCATCCGGTGAGATGATCCTGCTCGAGGATCAGGATCGTTCCCTCTGGGATCGTGCGCAAATCGAAGAAGGAGTGGAGCTCATCGAGCGCGCTCTGGCGTCGCATCGATTCGGCCCGTACACGCTGCAGGCAGCGATTGCAGCGGTGCACGCCGAAGCGTCCACCGCTGGCGCGACCGACTGGCCGCAAATCGTCGGACTCTACGACGTGCTGCTCCGGGCGGATCCTTCCCCGGTAATCGAGCTCAATCGCGCCGCAGCGATTGCCATGCGCGATGGTCCGCAGGCAGGACTTTCACTAATAGACGCGATCCTGGTGCGTGGAGATCTGACCGGCTATCACCTCGCACACGCCGCGCGCGGAGACCTGTTGCGGAGACTCGGTCGCGGCGACGAAGCGATCGATGCTTACACGCGTGCCCTCGAGCTCGCTACTCAGAAATCCGAGCGCAGCTTCATCGCCCGGCGATTGGACCAGCTCCGGTTTACTTCACCTCGATGACCCGGGACGCAACCGCCATCGGGTAGTTTCCGACCTCGAGCTTCACAGAGTATTTCCCAGCGGGTACGAGGGAAAGATCGAGCAGCACCGACCTCGCGGACAAAACTCCTGACGCGCCGTTCTCCTGCCAGCGGATGTTGAGCGGTGTCAATCTGGGAGCGATGCGCAGCGCACGAAATGTTCGCCTCAGCAGACTCTCATCTACTGGCGTGATCGTAAGCGAAATGGGCAGAGCACCGTCGGCGGGGGTCCTTCCGTAAAGCTCCCAGAACAAGCCGATCTTCTGATTACGGCGGAACTTCGTCCCGCCATGTGCGCGTGGGATTGCTTCGTTCAGATCTGCGGGAAGTGAAGGAGATCCATCCACGAACAGCAGATCCGACACACTGATTCTTCCGGAGTCGAGTGGGATCTCGGCAAACCCAGATCTCCACCGCGCCGCTCCAGCGCTGTCCCTGGCCAACAGCTCCACTCCGATCAGCTGGGATTTCCACGGCGTGGATACCGTCAGCACGTTCTTCGCCGGCGACTCCTCCACTTCGGTCTTTGACGGTGTGGCTGCCTCGTCACCCATTGCAATGAGAGCTGCCGCGAACTTCCTACGACCGAAAATTGTATCGCTGTTCACATCGTAAGCGGCGATCACCTTCGTGGAGTCCCCGCGACGAAACCGCGCTACCTGCGCATCGAGCCGCACGAAGCCGCGTGTATAGATAGGCGCGTACTGCTCGCGGGGTGGGAACTGGTACATGTCGAACACCGAATCGGTGATCAACGCCAGACTTTCGGGCGGCGGCTGCGTCAGGAAAAAGTGATAGCCAGGTTCTGGCTCGTGGCCAGTGATCGAGGGTTTCGAGTCGAGATACATGCTTCGGCTGGGCTCCTGCGTCCACTTCTCCGCCCAACCAAAACGCAAAATCAGCTCGGCGAGATCGCCACCCCAGCTCAAGCCGTAGGTATTCGTAGCATTCTGCTCGAGGGCAGTGTGCAACACCCGAGAAAAATGCTCGGTGCGGCGTTCGTTGCCGGGCGTCATGAACAACGGATCTGCGAGCCACCAAATGCGTGCGTCGATCGACTCGCGCTGCGCGCAGCTCAGCTTGCGATAAGTGTCGCGAATGTCGTCGTCGAGGAGCGGGGCCAGATTGAGCCAATGACAGCGCATCGGCGCGGGCATTCCATCGAGTGCGAGAGCGAAAGCACTATCGGATGCCGCGAAATCCCCGGTGACGTGCAGTGTAAGGCCGAGCAAAGCATCACACCACCACTTCGTCGCGCGGCAGGACCGGGCGACGGATATCGCCGATGTATCGTGACCCTCGGTGAGATAGCGGATGCGCTGGCCCATGATCCAGTCGTCGCCCGGAACAGCAGCTGACGCCTTCTCTAGCTCTCGCAGGAGCTCGGTACGCGCCCGGATGATGTTCTTTCCCTCGTCCGGAACGACGTAGTCGCGCACGTTCGGATGCCATTCACAGAATCGCCCGACAATCAGGCAGTGATCTGCTGTG
>DASWCI010000465.1:0-2503 GCA_036390195.1 Gemmatimonadaceae bacterium | reverse complement strand
TCATGAAGAAGTCGCGCGAGCTCGGCATGCAGACCTTCGATCAGTCGCTGTTCGACCTGTTCGAGGCGGGCAAGATCAGCTACGAGGACGCGCTCCGGAACGCCGATAGCGTGAACGACCTGCGGTTGAACATCAAGCTGCACTCCAAGGAAGCGAAGAACCGCGACATCACGGCAGGCATCGAGCACCTCAACATCGTCTGACGCGGACGCCGAATAATGCGGAGGACCGCCTAACCCGTCAGTCCAGAGCGGACGCGCGCAAGCGCGCGCCCCTGATTTCAGACGTCAGCCGGCAATGATGAACGTGTTTCTGCATCCACCGGCGTTGGCCGTGACGCGCATTCTGGGGGAGGCGGGATTGCCTTGCTCAGACCTGACCGCCGCGCACCTGGAGCGCTTCTTCGGGTGTGGCTCGATTAGTACTCCAGACGGAATCGTAGGACTCGAGCTTTACGAATCCGTAGCATTACTCCGGTCGCTGGCGGTCAGTTCGGAGTGTCGCGGTCGAGGCTGTGGTACTGCGCTTGTGGCGCAGGCCGAGCTCTTCGCCCGGTCGCAAGGGGCGAGAGAAATCTATCTCCTTACCACCACGGCAGAGCGCTTCTTCGAACGGTTGGGTTATGCACGCGTGCGGCTTGAAGCCGCGCCGGTGGCGATCCAGCGGACGCAGGAGTTCTCGACGTTATGCCCTTCGAGTTCAGCCCTCATGGTCAAGCGGTTGCCGTGAGCGTCGCCGCGCCTCTCGCAGCGGGACGCACGTGGCTTACGATTCTGGCCCTGCTCCTGATCTTGCCAATCGCATGCGTGATTTCAGTCGCTGTCTTGTACGGGCTCGCATGGCCGGATCACCCCGATGAGGTATTCTCGTGGGCGGCGTTCGATGTCGCCGAATTCGTCCCGTGGATCTTGGCACTCGCGCTGTTTTCGTTTACTTCCATTCGTCCATGGCTAAAAGCCGTGGTGGCGGTTCTATCGGTACCTTACTCGATGCTCGCATTTTCCGCGGGGGAGCTGTTCATCGGGTGCGCTTTGGGGAATTGCCTGTGATCACCGTCACCTCCGACCGCGCGCTCGAGATCCACAGGACGGCAACTCGAAGCGACCTGCCGCAGATCGTGGAAATCTACAACTCCACGATTTCCTCGCGAATCGCGACGGCCGATACCGAGCCCGTCTCGGTCGAGAGCCGGGTGCGCTGGTTCGAGGAACACACGCCGAATCGCAGACCCCTTTGGGTCGTCGAGGACGCGGGTCGCGTCGCGGCCTGGCTCAGCTTTTCAACGTTTTACGGTCGCCCGGCATACGCCAAGACCGCAGAACTGAGCGTCTACGTCCACGAGGCGTTCCGCAAACGGGGATTCGGCGCCTATCTGCTCACCCAGGCGCTGGCTCGCGCGCCAACGCTCGAGGTCGACACGCTGTTGGGGTTCATATTCGGCCACAACGAACCGAGCCTTGCGTTGTTCCGGCGATTCGGATTCCTGCGGTGGGGGGAGCTGCCGAAGGTTGCTGCATTGGACGGAGTCGAACGCGATCTCATCATCGTCGGAAGACGCATAGGGACGCCCACCGGCAGCTGATTCGCGGCGCCGCGGTACTCTACAGTATCATCTAGGATAATCACCCGGAGGATGCATGGCCCATACCTTTCCTGAGCTGAAGAGCAAGCCTCTCGCCGAGCTGCGCGAGATCGCGGCCGGAATCGAGCACGAGGCGGTGAAAGGCTACACGCAGCTGAACAAGGACCATCTGCTTGCTGCGATCTGCAAGGCGCTCAACATCGACATGCACGTGCACCACGAGGTCAAGGGCGTCGACAAGACCGCGATCAAGACCAAGATCGGCGAGTGGCAGAAAAAGCGCGACGAGGCGCTCGCCGCAAAGGATCGCGGCAAGCTGAAGGTCGCGCTCAACCACATCCACCATTTCAAGCACCAGCTGCGCAAGGCGATGGTCTAAGGCGCGGCGGCGGGCAGGAGAGGCCCCGTATGAACCCCGAAAACGTCATCGACGTCACGCGACTCATCCAGCTCGCGGTCGCGCCGGTATTCCTGCTTACCGCGGTGGGGACGATCATCGGAGTGCTCTCCAATCGTCTGGGGCGCGCGGTAGACCGCAGCCGTACGCTCGAGGACCGGCTGCGCCAGCTTCAGCCCGAAGGGCAGAGGGCGGTACGCGAGGAGCTCAATCTCCTCAGCCGCCGCGTGCGCCTCGTCTACGGCTCGATCGTGCTCTCCGTGCTGTGCGCGCTGTTCGTCGGACTGCTGATCGCGGTCGCCTTCGTCGACGCGTTCATCGATATCGATCTGTCGAAGTTCATCGGGCTGCTCTTCATCGCCGCGATGCTTGCCTTCATTCTCGCGCTGATGGTGTTTCTGCGCGAGATCTTCCTGGCCGTATCGAGCGCGCGCAGCCAGATGCGGTAAGAGATGCGGTGGGAATGCGGTAAGGCGCTAAGTGCCGGGTCCGCTCGTTCGCGATGGAGTGGACTTCTTGCGGTT
>DASWCI010000464.1:0-1603 GCA_036390195.1 Gemmatimonadaceae bacterium | reverse complement strand
GGAAGGGACCGACGCTGCGGTACGTGATCGAGATCAATCCTGATGCGCTCTCGATTGCAGATTCACTCGATCAGGAACGGAAAGCTGGCAGAGTGCGTAGTCCGCTGCACGGAATCCCGATTCTTCTCAAGGACAACGTCGATACCGCTGATCGGATGACGACGACTGCCGGATCGCTAGCGCTCGCGGGATCGATTCCGTTGCAGGACTCGTTTATCGCAGCGAAGCTGAGAGCCGCCGGCGCGATTTTCCTTGGGAAAGCCAATCTCAGTGAGTGGGCGAATTTCCGCTCGACACACTCGACGAGTGGGTGGAGCGGACGAGGAGGTCTGGCGCGGAATCCGTACGTGCTCGATCGGAACGCGTGTGGATCGAGCTCGGGCTCGGGCGGAGCCGTGGCTGCTAACCTTTGCGCCGCGGCGATCGGAACGGAGACGGACGGATCTATCGTCTGTCCATCATCTGCCAACGGGATCGTCGGAATAAAACCTACGCTTGGACTCGTGAGCAGAGCGGGAATCATTCCGATCGCGCATAGCCAGGACACTGCCGGTCCGATGACGCGAACGGTCGGCGACGCCGCAATCATGCTGAACGTGCTCGCCGGAATCGACACGCGGGATCCGGCCACAACTCCGAGCCGCACGCGTGGTCGGGTTGATTACACGAGATCTCTGGATGCCAACGGATTGCGTGGGGCGAGAATCGGTGTCGCGCGGACCAAGTTCTTCGGCTACAGCGACGTCACTGACAAAGTCGTCAACGATGCGATCGACGCCATGAAGTCGCAGGGCGCCGTGATTGTCGATCCCGCGAACATCGCGACCGCCGGCAAGTTCGACGACAGCGAGTTCGATGTGTTGCTTTATGAGTTCAAGACGGATCTCAATGCCTATCTCGCATCACTCGGTGCGAAGGCCCCGGTAAAGACGCTGCAGGAGATCATCGCCTTCAACGAGCAGCACAAGGATCAGGAGATGCCCTGGTTCGGACAGGAGATAATGATTCAGGCGCAGGCGAAGGGCCCGCTTACCGAGAAGAAGTACCGCGACGAGCTGGCGAAGAATCTCAAGATGTCGCGCACCGACGGCATCGACGCGACGATGAACAAGTACAAGCTCGATGCGATCGTTGCGCCGACCGGGGGTCCGGCGTGGGTGACCGACCTGTTGAATGGCGACCACTTCAGCGGTGCCAGCTCGACACCGGCTGCGGTCGCGGGTTATCCGAACATCAATGTGCCGGCCGGATTCTCACACAATCTTCCAATCGGCATTTCGTTTTTCGGCCGAGCGTACAGCGAGCCCACGCTGATCAAGCTGGCTTACGCCTACGAGCAAGCCACCAAGCATCGCCGCCCGCCAGGGTTCATTCCAACCCTCGGGGATGCGTGAGGTCTCGGCGTATAGCGACATTCGCGTAGCTGCCATCCACAGAACTGAAGCAGGGAGCTGGAAGCTACTGTACTGAAGCTGTTTAGCTCCGAGCTTCCATACAGGCGTTAGAGATGCGCGCGAAGCTGGTTTCGCGGACCCCTTTCGCCGCCGGAAAAGCTTGCGGCTATTAGGCTGTCAAGCTTGGAGCTCCCTGCTTCAGTTCTGTG
>DASWCI010000463.1:0-3123 GCA_036390195.1 Gemmatimonadaceae bacterium | reverse complement strand
GAGCATGAACTCGCTCTTGATCTTTTGCAGAACGGAGCGCGGCGTTTCGTACTCGATGACGAGGTCGACGTTCGTCGAGCCGTCCCGCTCCGTCAGCACATACTTCCATTTGCTGGCCACTTCTCCCTCGGTGATCGCTTCATAACGCGTGTCCGGCTCGACGACCTTGACCGTCCACGTGCCTCGCAGCATCACGCCATACATCTGATAGAGGAAGTGGAAGCTCGCGCCTTCCTTCAGCGGGAGCGGAGGGATGTCCGTGTTCTCCACGAGTCCGGGCAGGACCAGGGGAATCTTTTCCGGCGAGACGAGGAAATCGAACACTCGGCCGGCAGAAGCATGGATCGAAACAGAAGAACGCAGCGTGGCGTCGCTCATGGAAGCTTCTCCCTTCTCAAGGAATCGTCCGGATCGTCCGTTGATACTTTAGCAGTGTATGCATGAGATATTCCTCGCGCTCACGGAACGCCGTCGCCGGCGAGAATGTCAGGAGGGACCAGCCGCCGATTGGGCGGGTCCGGATCGACAGACACTCCGCTACGTCGACGCGAAGCGGGTTGCTGCCCGGCGAATGGGGAAGCGATAGCAGTGTGAGGGTACGGATGAGACTCTGCTGTACGAGGCTGGCCCGCCGGCAGACGACGGCGCCCCGCTGCAAGACGAGCAGCATCGCGACCACCACGACCACGACGAGCGCCACCACCACGGCGAGAGGCGCCCGCCACACCGCAGCGACCGCAAGCCCGGCGAGAGCCGCTAGGAGCAGTCCAACGCCGATGGAGCGGGTCCGCCAGACGGCCACGTCGATCGCAATACGCATTCGCGCTGTTGCTCGCTGATTCAGAGCGCGCCCGGCATGTTCCGGAACCCGCCCAGACATCGGCGTCCTATGTTAGCGCGTGCTTCGGCGCCGGCGTTCAGCGCCTCGTCTGCCTGCCGTGGGAAGCGGAAACCGGGCTACGCTGGGCGGAACTGCTCGCGACGTTTGAAGCGAGCATGCCGCTTCCGCGTCGTCTTGTTGATTTTGTTGGTGGAGCCGATGATCGAACTCACGACCTCCTGAATGCCATTTCCGCCTTTGTCTCGGGACATTGGCGGATACCTCCTTGATTCAGCAGTTTAGCGCGATCCGCTTTTGTCCGGACTTGGCCGGGAAGAAGCGAATCAGACGCCCGTTAGACGCTGTTGCCATATCAACTCTTGCCCAGCAAGCGCACATGACCGGTGGCCCGGGCGCGCTGGGCCAGACGGCCGTCGGCGGTGATCAGCGGACAATCGAACATCTCGGCGAGAGCAAGGTAGGTGGCGTCGTAGTAGGAGAGTCCGCGAAGTGCGGCGAGCCGCAGCGTGGCGCTGGCACTGGCCAACGCGAGGGGTACGACCTCCAACGGGATAGAAAAGAGATCGGTCAGCGCGTCGGCGGCCTCTTCGAGCGGTGGTCGAGAGCGCCCGAAGAGAAGGATGTTCCCAACCTCGTAGTAAAGAAGAGGCGGGATGATGATCTTGGCTCTCCCCTCCATATGCTCGACGAGCAGCGCCTTCGCCGCAGGTACGTCATCTTCGGCTGAATCAGGAACGAGCCATTTGAATGCGACGGAGGCGTCGACCACGAGATCGATCAGCGTCGCCCCCGATCTCGAGCCTTGAGCGCCTCGGCGGTCGAGATCGGGTTGCGGCGCTCGGCCCTGCGTAGCAATCTGGAGAATGCCCGGCGACCCGCAGGGTCGTCGATGGGGCGGCGCACACGGCCAGCCTCAGCTAGAGCAGCTCTGCGGACAAACGAACTGCGCGTCTCGCCCGCTTTGCGCGCCGCGGCGTCGATGACTCGGAGGTCCGTTTCGGGCAATGAGACGAGAACCTTGCGCATCGCGAAAGTATATCCTCCGGATATCCAGGGTGCAATCAGTCGTCGCTGCGGCTCCTGGTCTGTCACGCTCGGTGGCGTGCCGTTCCGCCACGATGAAGGACGCCCGGCGACATGCGCGGTGATCGCTGCGCCGAGCCCGCAACGAAGCAGCGGATGAACGTGTCGCGGAAGGGGTGCGGCAAAAACGTTCGTCCGCATTTAGCCGAACCGGCGAACGCCTGAATTCGCGGTGATCAGAGCCGATCTAAGTCGTTGAGAAATCGAGAGGCAAACAGTCGAAAGTAGACGCGAATTAGACACTTCGGCGGTTGACCGCAACGTCTCTGCGTCGCGTAACCCTTTGAAAGGATTTGGTGGAGCCGATGAGGATCGAACTCACGACCTCCTGAATGCCATCTCCGCCTTGTCTCGGGACATCGGCGGATACCTCCTTGATTCAGTAGTTTACCGCAACCAGGATTTGTCTGGAATCGGCTGGAAACGGCAGAATTAGACGCGTGTTAGACGCCTCATCATGATCTCGCTCCCAGCCACGTCGTGGTCGAGGGCTGGCTGTCGATGCGGTCCCGTCTCAGAACTCGGCTGTGTTGTAAAGCGCCACGTTTCCTGAAAATTCGCCGCGAGCTGGTGAATTTTCAAGATAAACTTGGCGCGAGTGATTCCTCGACATCGCCATCTCGAGCGCGTCATCGCGGCCTTGAAACGCGCTCCTGTTGTCTGTCTGATCGGCGCGCGACAGGTGGGGAAGACGACCCTCGCCCGGCAGGTAGCTGCGCAGTCGAGTCCGGCGCGTTTCTTCGACTTGGAAAACCCGGCGCATCTCGCGCAACTGGCCGATCCGATGTTGGCGCTCGAGCCACTCCGGGGTCTCGTGATTCTCGACGAGATTCAGCGTGTTCCCGACCTCTTCACCGTGCTGCGGGTTCTGACCGATCGTCCGCGCCGTCCCGCTTCGTTTCTCGTACTGGGGAGTGCCTCACCAGATCTGCTGCGGCAATCCTCCGAATCGCTTGCCGGGCGCATCCACTACCACGAAGTAGACGGTTTTGACTTGATCGAAACCGGTGCCGGCTCGTGGCGCGATCTCTGGATTCGAGGAGGCTTTCCTCGATCGTTCGTCGCATCTAAGGATGAGGAAAGCAGGGAGTGGCGCCGGGACTTCGTCCGGACGTTCCTGGAACGGGATATTCCTCAACTCGGGTTTTCGACAGACGCTACGACCCTTCGACGATTCTGGACGATGGTCGCGCACTTCC
>DASWCI010000462.1:0-4915 GCA_036390195.1 Gemmatimonadaceae bacterium | reverse complement strand
TTTGCCATCTTGTCTCCTGGTTTGGTGATCGGATGCGAGTTGTCGTACAGAGTGAAACGCGGTCCGTCAGCGACGCAAACTATAGTCCCGCGAGACGAAAGCAATAGGGAAAACGCAGAGTTTCCCTATGAGAAACTCGCGATCTCAGAGGGAAAATAACCCTCCAACAGTCCGAAGTCCGAACGATTGGGCCCTCATTTCATTGCCCATCCCTCCAGCAGCTTCAGCATTTTCACGTCGTAGGGGTCCGGCGAGTCGTCATCGCCCGCGATTTCATAGTTCTGCTGCGGCGTCTCGAGAATGAGAGGAATATCGTTACTGCGGTGGTCCTGGATGAGCCACTCAAACGGTTCCTTCCCTATGAGACCGTCCCCTATGAGAACGTGGCGATCTCTGTTCGATCCCAGCTCGGTGGCACTGTCGTTCAGATGAAAGAAAGACGGTGGCTCGCCCGTCGCTTCCTCGAATTCGTCCAGCACCGCAGTGAGGGCTTGCCTCGATGCGCGGATGTCGTATCCCGAGGAGAAGAGATGGCAGGTGTCGAGTCCGTAGCCGGTTCTCGCGCGAAGAGATTTCGGAACGTTCGCAAGAATGTCTCTTACTTCCTGAGCCGTCTTCCCCATCGTTTTGCCTGCGCCGGCAGTGTTCTCCACGAGGAGACGAGTGTCCGACTCTATCGTCTTCAACGCCTCCGTGATCGCCTTGGCGATACGCTTCGCTGACTCGGCGCGATCACTCGCTCCGGCCGATCCGGGATGGAAGCAAACTGCACCAATACCGAGAGCGCTCGACCTCTCCATCTCCTTGGTCAGTCCAGCGCTTGCCCTGGCCCACTTGTCGTCGTCGGGAGTTGCAACGCTCAGCACGTAGGCCGCGTGCACGACGACGTTCGCCGGCTTGATTTTGGTTTTCGCCAGCGCTGCCTTGAAGCGGGCCACCCGCTCCGGTTTGATTGTCGACTTGTCACCGTAGAAGCGCGGGATCGCCGTGAAACATTGCATCGCGGTCATTCCCGCCTTCCCGGCGCGGAGAACCGCCATGTGGAGACCGCCGTTGTCGATCGTGTGAGCGCCTATGTACCGAGCCATGCCGGTCGCCGTTGCAAGTACTCTACCGCGTACGGATATTGATAATGGAGAAGCTCCCTCAGCTGATTGATGCGAATACTGTCCTTTCCCCTTCTCTCGATCTCGGCTTTCTGCCTTGCTTCGGCAGCACTTCAAGCGCAGACAGAAGTCCATACCGACATCCTGGCTGGGCGCGTGACCGATCTATCCGGCAAGCCGGTTGCCGACGCTCAGGTTGGGGCGACGTCTCTCGCCTCGGGCGTCACGCGCACGTACAGCACTGATGCGGAGGGGCGTTACAAGATCTTTTTTCCGGAGACTGCACCGCAGTACATGTTGCAGGTGAAGCGCATGGGCTTCACACCCGTGCAGCGCACGGTCAGTCGCCGCACCAAAGGACCCGAGCAGATGTCTATCGACCTGCAGCTTGGCGGCGCACCACTCGCGCTGTCGATGGTCGAGATAGCTGGGAGATCGGGTGCCGCTTCGCCAGTCGAGAGCGAAAAGGGGTCGGAAGTCGACGCCACTGTTCCGAACCCGGTCGCCGAGATTCTTGCGATGAAGGACACGCTGCATCTCAGCGCTGTGCAGATTGTCGGACTCACCGACGTCGCCGATACGCTACAGGCGAGAAATTCGAGGATCTACAGAAACATTCGGACTCTGCTCTCGAGATCGCGGGAAGCTGGAGATGTCACTCAGATGGCGGGAAGCGTGGCGCTGATGCTCGAGGAGGCGTCGAACAATACGGCGCGGGCCGTTGCCGCAGCGGAGAAGCTTCTGCGCCCGGAGCAGTGGCAAATTCTTCCTCAGGTGATTCGCGATCGACCGGAGACCACGGCTACCACCACGGCTAAGCAGTAGCATCTCTGCGCGCCCCGCGACTCGTCAACATACTTGACACCCGCGTGTCAGTACGCCGATACCCGAGTTCAAACACCTGAGGCGCTCAACGCCAGATTCCCGAGCGGTAGCCGACTCTATCCGAGCTGCTCCCCAAATCATCGGGCGTCTTCCACCAGACAGTGATTCGGTTGTGATCGACTGCAACCCAGGGAGCGATCGCGTGTACGTCGTCCGGCGTTACCTGGCCGCGCTGATCAAAAATGTGTCCCGTCGAGTGTGAGAGCACGATGCCGATTCTTGGTGTTACGGAGTTAGGATCCTCGAACACGACCACGACGCTGTCGCCGTTACCTGCTACACTCGCGACTGAGGGTGCGTTGCCGTAAACGACCGGGACTGGCGAGTGAAACATTCCGCCGTTGTCCATCGAGTGCGCGAAGAAAACGCCGGCGCCATCGCTCGCCTCGATGAAGTAGACGAGATGGACATAACGGCTGCCGGGCGCGAAGTCGAAAAAAATTCCTGCTGGTGGCCGCTCGCAGCCGCGGCGTCCGCGATCGCGCGACTCGACCTCGACGGGCGAATCCCAGCTCCTGCCCTGATCTCCGGAGCGCTGCATCGACAGCACGACGCTGCTGTCACTGCGAGAGGACCACCAGACGCGAAAGATTTCTCGCGCGCTCCGAGCCGTGCGAATGGATTGGATGCATGGTGCGCTCCCGCCAGAAATCGCTGGCAAGTTCGCGCTCACGACAGCGCTGTGGGCGTCGGGGTCGCCGAGCTGAGATTGACGATACGCCACATCACCCCACTCTACGGGCTCCTTGACGCATCCCACGAGCAGAAGCGCGGCGGACACTAAGATCGCGGTGGCGAAACTGCGAGTCTTCATTCGCGCACGTTACCTCTCGGGACCGAGCGAGAGAAGGCCCGACGGAGATCCGCCTTCTCTTCGCGCGGACGACGTCGCAGGGGTCCGTTTTCAGTCAGCGCGGCGTATCTTTCGGGAGTATTACTGTCCGCAATCCGAGGAATCAGGAATGTCTGCCCCCGCCCGCCCGGGCCGCCCCGGCCGCCCTGCCCGACCCGCCCGCCCATCTGCAGCACGACCCGCCCAAGCCAGCGTGCGCGAGGCCGGACCAGGCAGCGCGAAATCAACGAACGGCGACCGTGGTACCGAAAGCAAAGCGATTGAAACACCCACGCGCACTCTTACCGGATTCAACGGAACGCGCCGCGTACCACCGCCCGTAAACGAGCCGGTCAAAAGCTACGCACCGGGATCGCCGGAAAGAGCCGCTCTGAAGGATCGTTTGCGCTCGATGTCCAACGAGCGCGTCGAAATTCCGCTCATAATCGGCGGGAAAGAAGTGCGCACTGGCGAGCTCTCCGAAGCGGTAATGCCTCACAACCACCGTCACGTTTTGGCGCAATGGCACCGCGCGAGCGCTGGGAACGTCGATCAGGCAGTTGCTGCAGCGCTGGAAGCGGCGAAAGACTGGGCGAATTGGGCGTGGGAAGATCGCGCGGCGGTCTTTCTCAAGGCGGCCGAGCTGCTGGCGACGACATGGAGATCAACGCTCAACGCCGCGACGATGCTCGGACAATCGAAGACAGCTTTCCAGGCGGAGATCGATGCCGCATGTGAGCTGATCGATTTCTGGAGATTCAATCCGCATTACGCGCAGAGCCTCTACGACGAACAGCCGCTCAGCGATCGCACGATGTGGAATCAGCTCGACTACCGGCCGCTCGAGGGGTTCGTCTATGCAGTGACGCCGTTCAACTTCACGTCGATCGCTGGAAATCTTCCCACCGCGCCGGCCCTAATGGGCAACACCGTCATCTGGAAGCCGGCGTCGAGCGCGATGCTCAGCGCGTACTACATCATGAAGCTTCTCGAGGAGGCGGGACTTCCTCCTGGAGTCATCAACTTCGTCGCAGGCGATGCGGCGCTGATCTCCGACAAGCTACTTGCCCACCGTGATCTCGCTGGAGTCCACTTCACTGGAAGCACCGCCGTCTTCAACAGCATGTGGCAGACGATTGGCGCGAGCATGTCTCGCTACAAATCCTATCCGCGCATCGTTGGAGAAACCGGCGGTAAGGATTTCATCGTCGCGCACTCCTCGGCGGATCCGGCTGCGCTCTCCGTCGCGATCGCGCGGGGCGGCTTCGAGTACCAGGGGCAGAAGTGCTCTGCCGCGAGCAGAGCCTACATCCCGCAGTCGATCTGGCCCGAGGTCCGCGATCGAACAGTCGCGATCATGAAGGAGCTTCGCGTCGGCGATGTCAGTGATTTCCGAAATTTCATGGGCGCGGTGATCGACAAGAAAGCGTTCACGAAGATTGGTGAATACCTGGAGCACGGTCGCAAGAATGCGAGCATCGTTTCAGGAGGAGTGGCGCGCGGCGAAGCGGGATACTTCATCGAGCCGACGCTGATCGAGACGAAGGATCCAGCCTATCGCCTGTTGTGTGAGGAGATCTTCGGGCCGGTCGTTACGGCGCACGTCTATCCCGATGCACAGTGGGCCGAGACGCTGAAGATCGTTGACGAGACATCGCCGTATGCGTTAACCGGCGCGATTTTCAGCAGGGATCGTCAGGCGATTCGTGAGGCTGCGCTCTCACTTCGCAACGCCGCCGGCAATTTCTATATCAATGACAAGCCGACCGGCGCAGTAGTCGGGCAGCAGCCGTTTGGAGGCGCGCGCGGATCAGGTACCAATGACAAGGCCGGGTCAAAGCTCAATCTCGTCCGCTGGATCAGTCCGCGGGCGATCAAGGAGACCTTCTCGCCGCCGACTGATTATCGATATCCGTTCATGGCCGAGGAATAGATCGGCGCACAGCTAAGAGGGCTCAAGCCTCTCGGCGCCGGTCAGTCGGGAGGGTGTCCTCTGCCGGGCAGTGTCCTCGCCTTCTTCGCAGCTGGCGCTGCTCAGAACCGCGCCGCAAAAAACTGTAGCGGCGCTGGCTGCGGGTGCCCGTCCGAGGAC
>DASWCI010000461.1:0-3799 GCA_036390195.1 Gemmatimonadaceae bacterium | reverse complement strand
CTGTTGACGAGCGTCACGGACGACTGGGGATAACCGTAACCATTACCAGGGGCGAATCCAAGACTGACGAGGCCATCGCGCTTGTTGCCCCATATCGTGCTGTTCGTGAGCGTCAGCGTAGTGTCATTGTTGATCGCTTCGGGAGAGTTGCCGGAAAAGGTACTACCCGTCACCGTTGCAACGTTGGATGTCACCAGTCCGCCGCCATAACCGTACAGGCCCTCGGCAGAATTGTTCGACACGGTGACATTGGTCAGCGTAACGCTTCCGAAGAGATCGTTGATGATCCCGCCGCCGACGCCCAAGTCCTCGAAACCGGCAGTGGCGGTGTTTCCCGAGACGGTTGTGTCGCTGACGACGAGCGTGCCTTCGTTGTAGATGCCTGCGCCGCCGTTCGCGGAGTTGTTGGCAATCGTGCTGTTGGTGACCGTAACCGTGCCGCTGACGCGCAGACTCGGATCGCTGAGATCGTTCGAGCTGTTCCATATCGCGCCGCCGACGGTATCGTATTCGCCGATCGCTACGGCCGTGTTGTTCGACAAGGTACAGTTGTCTATCGCTACGGTTTTGCCGGGAAGATTGAAGATGGCGGCGCCACCGCCATCGGCCGAGTTGCCGGAAATCGTGCAGTCAGTCAGCGTAAGCGCGCCGCTGTTTCGGATACCGCCGCCGAAACCCAGTCCGACGGCACCGTCGACCGTTCCAACACCGTTTCGGATGGTCAGGCCCGAAATCGTGACAGTGACGCCGAACACGTGGAAAACGGTAGAAAACTTGTTCCCATCAATCGCGAGCTTGTCCGGTCCCGGGCCCCGGATGGTGATGCTCGCGTTGATGGGAAGCTCGCGCAGAACCTGCGCAGCACCGTAAGTCAGTACGATCGCTCCGGTGAGGCTGGTCAGATCGATGGTGTCCCCATCGTGCGCAGCATGCAGAGCGCCTCGCAGCGTCGACGCGTCGTCAGGATCATCGCCGTAACTCGTGACCGTCCAGGTAGTCGCCGCCGCAGTTGCGATGGACGGTATTCCGAACCCCAGCATGATCGATGCAGTAAAGGAAATGAGTATCGAACGGGCGCCTTTCATGCTGTGTCTCCCTTGGATAGAAACGTTGGTGCTTCGCCTGCTGCCCGATGCAGCTCCTCGATCTTCATCGCGATGTCCGCCGACAACGGCAGGCCGGATTCTCGAAGCATCCGTCGCTGCGCCTCTCGCGCGTCCGGCGAGCCGCAGTTGAATCGGAACCACGTTTCCGGCTCGAAGAGCTCGCCGTGCCCATCGATGAAATCGGCCACCCACAGCATTCCCTCGAGCAGATAGATCGCGACCTCGCGCCTCGCAGAGAGCCGCAGGAGCTGGCCCTGGATCCGACCGCTGCTGGGATGGATGTCCACGGCGCTTCGCGCTGTCAGTGCGGCGCAACCGCTAATTGACTTCGCTTACTGGAAACGCGGTGACGCGACCGTTGGCGAGGGCCTTGCTGCCGTTGGAGTACACGCGGCACGCAACGATGAGCGACGAGTTGTCGGGCACACTGAGAACGTACGTGTCGCTCACCGTCGAGTACTGCGGAACGCTCACGACGTCCGAATCCACATTGCCGATTTGAATGTCGGTTCCGTTCAACTGGGTTACGCAGTGAAGATCGGCGGTATCCGCGCTGTGGACGATTCCTGGCGAGCCGAAGTACGCCGCGCTTTGTATCGTCGTAGAGAAGACATACCAGCCCGCCGGAAGACCGCTCAAGCCGACGATCGTTTGGTAGGTCAACGAATCGTTCTGCTCGACCTCATGGGAGTTGTACGCCCAGTAAACGCGGCTTGAGCCCGCTGGCCCCGCCGGCCCCGTATCGCCCTTCGGCCCTTGTAGTCCTTGCGGTCCCTGAGGTCCTTGCGGCCCCTGCGGTCCGGTCTGGTTCCACTGAATCGCTTTCTCGCCGGGCTTACACGATTCGACTGCGTTATCGATGATCCTCTGATCGCCGTTGGTGGTGTTGTAGCAGCCGTGGATGATGCCACTTGCGTCCGGAATCGAAGCCAATGCCGGGGAGACGGTCAAGACCGACGAGACCACCAGCGCAACGAATATCCGGCCAGCGAAATGGAATGGCCGGCGTGCGGTAGCGGGATTGCTCTCCCTGCGGGCGTATTTGTTCATCTGTTCCTCCCTTGACTTGATTCACCGTCGGATGACGGCGACCATCGCGCGTTTTTCGGGTAGTCGAGTTTTGATCGCGGCCCGATCCTCTAGCGTGGCGGGCGTCGAAGTCTTGTAAAAACCATTAAGAATCGATAAAAGTGCTGGTGTCGGAGGGGTCCGTAGTGCCCAGAGTCTTTGAAATCGGCAGCTTCCTGCTCGATCCGGAGAGCGGCGTGCTCACGCGGGACGGAAAGGCGACCGCGCTGGGACCGCACGCGGTCGCGGTGTTGACGGTGCTCGTCGAGCGCGCGAATAGCTATGTTCCCAAAGCGCAGATCATCGACGTGGCCTGGCCGGGCGCCGTCGTCGAGGAGGGGAATCTGCCCGTGCAGATCGCGGCCATCCGACGCGTCCTCGCACAATCGGGCGGCGAGCAGTGGATCGAGACACTGTCGCGGCGAGGCTACCGCTTCGTCGGACCGGTCAGAAAGCTGACAAACGATCGGCCGAGTGCTTCGAGCGCCCCAAGGTCCAATCTTCCGTCGGCGCTCACATCGTTCATCGGCCGCGAGCGTGAGCTCGTCGAAGTAAAGCGCCTCCTGCCGCTGAAGCGACTGGTGACCATCCAGGGCGCGGGCGGCATCGGCAAGACCCGGCTCGCGTTGCAGGTCGCAGCCGAAGTCGTCGATGCCTATCGCGACGGTGTCTGGCTCGCGGAGCTGGGATCGATCCGCGATCCGGCACTGGTGTCGACGACAGTCGCGCAGTTGCTGGGCTTGGCGGAGAAGTCGAGCACCTCATCGACCGAGGGCTTGTGCGCGTATCTGAAGTCTCGGCAGCTCTTGCTTGTGCTGGACAACTGCGAGCATTTGATCGACGCATGCGCCCGGCTCGCGGAGGCTGTGCTGCGGGTGGCGAAAGAGCTGACGATCATCGCCACGAGTCGTGAGCCGCTGCGGCTTGCCGGCGAACAGAGCTATGTGCTCCAGCCGCTTTCACTGCCCGAGTCCGCCTCGCGGGCGGCGATCCGGGATTCCGAAGCGGTGGAGCTCTTTGTCGAGCGGGTCCGGGAACAGCTTCCGGGCTTCGAGCTCACGCCGGAGCGAGAAGCTGCGGTGGGCGGGATCTGTGTCCATCTCGACGGCATTCCGCTCGCGCTCGAGCTCGCCGCGGCGCGCACGCGCACGCTTTCGGTGGAGCAGATCAATGCACGGCTCACCGATCGCTTCCGTCTCCTCACCGATGGATCGCGCACCGCGCTGCCGCGTCAACAGACCCTGCGCGCCGCGCTCGACTGGAGCTACGACCTGCTCGCTGAAGACGAACGGGTTGTACTGAGGCGGTTATCGGTCTTTCCGGCCAGTTTCACGGTGGAAGCCGCCTCCGCGGTGGCCTGCGGCGATCGCATTGACGAACACGCGGTCATCGACGTTGTCTCGCAGCTCGTTTCGCGCTCGCTCGTGATCGCCGACACGAGTGCTGCGGGGACGCGCTATCGCCTGCTTGAGACTGTCCGCGCTTACGCCGTTGAGAAGCTCGTGGAGACTGGCGAGGATGATGCCTGTCTGCGCCGTCATGCCCACTTCTTCCGCGACATGTTTGAGCGAGAATCGGAAGACTGGCTGCGAATGCCGAATCCAGAATGGCGAGCAACATATCTG
>DASWCI010000460.1:0-9414 GCA_036390195.1 Gemmatimonadaceae bacterium | reverse complement strand
TTCACCTCATTGGCACGAGCGCGAGTGAACAAGTCGGCATGACTTTGTACGAGGTGCTGAAGACGCGCGACCCGGGCTTCACGCCGCTCGCCGCGCACCTGAGAGCCTTGCAGGGTGAGCTCGTTCGGTACGAAACAGATTGGCGCGGAAGATCGTTCGAGACTCGCGTCGAGCCGCTGCGCGCTGCCGACGGAAGAATCACCGGAACTGTCGGAATCGCGATCGACGTAACTGATCGCAAGAGTCTCTACGACGCACTGCAAACCCAGAACGTCTACTTCGCCACTCTATTCGAGAACGCGCCCGAGGCAATCGCTATTCTCGACGAGCACGATCACATCATCCGCACTAACGGCCAGTTCACCACGATGTTCGGATACACGGAAGACGAAGCCGTTGGCCAGAACATCAACGATCTGATCGTGCCCAGCGAGCTGGTAGACGAAGGCGAAGCTCTCACGTCGCGCGTCGCAGCCGGAGAGAATGTGAGAGCGGAAACGTTACGCCGCCACAAGGACGGACACACACTGTGGGTCGCCATCGCCGCAACACCCTTTGGAGTCGTCGACCAGCCGGGAAGGGTGTACGCGATGTACCACGACATCTCGGCCCGGAAGCGCGCCGAGGACGAGCTCAAGGCGCTGCTGCTCGTCGACGAGTTGACCGGACTCCCTAACCGGCGCGCGTTCATCGCACTGTCGGAGCAGGCACTCAAGCTGGCGATGCGAATGGAGCGCGACGTGTTGATGATTTTCATCGACGTCGATCACCTCAAGTACATCAACGATACCTACGGGCATCTCGCTGGAGATCGGGCGCTGATCGACACCGCGCGCGTGCTCCGTGAAAGCTGCCGCGAAGCCGACATCATCGCCCGACTCGGCGGTGACGAGTTCGTGGCGCTGATGACGGTCGACTCAGATCAGACCGCTGAGCTCGTTAGCGAGCGTATCAAGTCGCGGGTCGAAACACACAATCGAGAAGTCAATCGGGGCCATCAGCTCTCGCTTAGCGTAGGCGCAACCAGATCGAGAGCCGAAGGAACTATGCTGGCGGATTTACTCGCGCAGGCGGACACCGCGCTCTACGAGCAAAAACGAGGACGCGGACGGCCTCACGCGCTCTCGCGATAGTACTCCGCCAGGCACCACGTAACCATGTCAGCGAGCAAAATCTGCGTGCGCTCTGAAGCTGGAAAGCGCGCGCCGACTTCGTTGACCAGGCGCTGCGCCGCTCTTACCACGCCTTCACCCGTTTCGCCACCCTCTTTCATCTCCGAGACGAAGGTGCACACGGCGGCTTGCAGGTCTTCCTTGTTATAGACGCCCGCGGAAAAAACCGATGCGAGAGCTTTCGCGAGGTTTATTTGAGCCTTGCTTCTGGCGTTGCGGGCTACTCTCTGTTCGCTGGGCTTGGCTCCGCTTTGTTTTCCTCCCACGCTTGCTTTTCCTCCCGCGCTTGGTTTCCGACCACGGCGATCCGTCATGCGTGGAACGTGCGCCGGACCGCCGAGGGTGTCAAGTCACAACGCGATCAAGGAAGCGCTCGCACAACTCCGCACGCGATGCGGCCACCACTGTTCCCCGACGGGTTCGTTACCTGATCGTCGGCGTTCGCGTGAATGACCAATGAGCTTCCGTCGGCATCGAACAGCGATGTAGTTCCTGGTGTAAGCGTAACCCGATCGGTGGTGAAGGCCACGCTGCCCACACCAGTCGCCGGAATCACGATGTTCGGATTGTCACCCGCGTGCGGACCATTCGGGTTCTGGAGCCCGTGCTGTTTGCCCATCGGATTGTAGTGCGCGCCAGCAGTGGAAAAACTTGGGGTGGTGCTTCCCTCGCATTTTGCCACCTCGTGGAAATGGATCCCGTGCGTACCCCCCGGCAGCGAGATGCTCGCTATTTCCACGTGCACCAATCCGTTCTTCTCCTGCCAGATCTGGGCGGTGCCGATCGGCGTCCCGGTGACGTTGTACATAATAGCCGTCGCAGCTGAGACGGCGTTTTGCATTCGCTGCGCCGTTGAACAGGCGCCGCACACCGCCGCCGTCGCGACGATGTTTAACAGGAGTGACCTGCTGCGTAGCTTCATCTTTGACTCCGCGTAAAGGACTTGCCGCCAACGCGCAGCTTCATCTTGGACTCCGCGTAATGGGGACTTGCTGCCAGGGCACAGCTTCAACCTGACTCTGCGCAAAGGACTTGCCGCCAAGACGCGTAAGGAACTGTTGGGAGGTCAGTCCCGAATCTTGAACTTCGTCCAGAGAACGACGGTGGTGCAATCCTGCATGCCTCGGGTGTACTGTGCCGGCGTTCCGGGCCCTGAATAAACCTCGACGCCCACGACTTCGTTGCCGTTCACGAACAGATTGATATCGCCGGGCATTGCCGATTGCCACGGCATGTCGTCCACGAAATACTGCACGCAGCCGCCTCCGAGCAAACTGCTGATGCCCCTCGACGGCGTTATGACTTCGCCATTGGGCGTGTAGTTGACGCGAAGGCCGGGCACCGTTCGCAGGATGTCGGTGAGATAGTTCGGATGCATTCTCTGGATCTGCTCGGGGCCCAGGTAATATCCCTGGCCGGACCTCTTTCGCTGGGAGAATCCGACCTTATCGAGGCTGGCAACACGACGCGCGGTAACGAGCACCGGGTCCATAATAGCGACGAACTTCGGCAGCTTGATGGTAACCTGCCTTGGCTCATGCGAGCTGAGATCGACCGGAACCGTCTCGGCCCCGAAGCCAAGATGCCGCGCCAACAAAACATGACTGCCTGACGGGAGATTCCGCATCGAGAAATCTCCCTTCTCATTGGTCATTGCAACAATGTCAGTTCCGACAAGCTCTACGCGGCTGCCGGCGTTCGACGGTGCGCTTTCGAGAACGACGCGACCCGACACGCTGGCGTTGCCGGTTTTCGCTCCGGAGTCGGCGCGCGACAGCAACAGCGTGCGCGCAAATAGTTCCGTCTCCTCCTCGCCAAGCGCAATGGGAATCTCCGCGGTGACAGCGCCTCCCTTTCTCGCCTGCAATGTGGCCTGCATCGGATTCGGCAAGCCGCAGATCTTGTAGGTGCCTGCCGCATCAGTGCTGTCGCGCACGACGCGCGGCGTGCGACGCAGGCCAATTTCCTTGGAGACTTCGATCTGTGTCCAGGCGATCGAGACCTCAGCGCCGCCGACGGGCTGGAGCGATTCGGGGTCGGTAACGTGTCCGATCACGGCGGATGTGCCTTGCGCACGGAATCCTCTCACCGGACACGCGCTGCGAATAATCGTGCTGGCCGATGGAACAGCGAGGACGATAAAGCTCGAGCTATCCGGCCCGACGTGAAAAGGTTTGGTCGATAGCGATATACCGAGTGTGTCGAGCAGCGGATGGAAAACGCCGACCTGATAGGTGCCGGGCGGCAGACTATCGATCGCGAATTTTCCAAGGGAATCAGTGACGAGCGCAATCTTGGCCCCTTCGACGATCACATCCGCGCCGGAGAGATAACGATGATTGAGGCTGTCGACGACGACGCCGGATATTGCAGCTCTCTGTGACGCTGTCGGTTTCGCCGGTGGCGATGTCTTCTGCTGCGCGACCAAAGACGTGCCGGCAATTGAGATGATCAGACCAGTAACGAGCGAAACCAGCGTAGCGTGTCGCATCAATCTTCCAGCGCAGGTTCGTAAGCGGATTCAGGGTGCGGCGCCACCTGGGCGTTCGAGTTGATCAAGCGGACGCACGTATTCCATCTAAGAATTGCGTCATCGTTGCCCTGGGGTCGGATCGCCTCCGCCTTTTCGTACCAGGTCATCGCGTGCCGCAGTGCGTCGTACGCCATGGCACCGCCGCCCATTCCGCCCCGGTGAATGTGCGCCTGCCCGCTTCGTTCTGACGCAATGCCGGTATAATAGGCGCGCTGATACGGATCCGTGATGCGCGGCAGCGTTTCATTGACTGCTTTCATTACGGAGGCGTGACCTTCCGCGAGCTGATCGGTGAGAGCGAGCACCAGCATCACCAGCACTTGTTGATTGCCGGAATCGATTTCCAAAATGTCTCGGCAGATGCTTTCTGACGCCCACGACTGATTGATCAGACGATAACGCTCTGCCTTCTGGATGGCGCGCGGAATTGCTTCTCGGGAAATCGGTTTCAGCTTGAGCTGTTCCTTCACTGAGCATCCTCCGGCGGCGTGCCAGCCGACCTTCTACCCCGCAGCAGTCGCACGAGTTTCCCCAGAGGATCGTAGTCCTGGTCGATGACTCGCTCCTTTAGCGGAATGATGGCGTTGTCAGTAATGGTAATGTGCTCCGGACATACCTTGGTGCAGCACTTCGTAATGTTGCAGTACCCGATGCCGTGGCTCTCTTTCAGCTCGTTTGTTCGGTCGAGAACGTCGAGGGGGTGCATCTCGAGCTGCGCCGCGTGAACCAGCAGTCGCGGGCCCACGAACTGCTCGTGAAGATGGTGGTCCCGGAGGACGTGACACACGTCCTGGCAGAGAAAGCACTCGATGCACTTGCGAAATTCCTGAACGCGGTCGGCGTCCGACTGAGCCATTCTCCAGGTGCCATCGGGTGCGTCGGGCGGGCGCGGCGTGAACTTTCTGATGCGCTTTTTCGCCCGGAAGTTCGACGAGACGTCGGTCACCAGATCCTTCACCACGGGAAATGCGCGCATCGGCTCCACCGTCACTGCCTTGTCGAGATCGAGCTCGCTCAGTCGCGTCATGCACATCAGACGCGGCATTCCGTTGATCTCTGCCGAGCACGATCCGCACTTGCCCGCCTTGCAATTCCAGCGTACGGCCAGGTCAGTAGCGTCTTCCGCCTGGATCCGGTGAATCGCGTCGAGAACGACCATCCCCTCGGAAACCTTGGTCTGGTAGTCGCGGAACTGTCCGCTCGAACCCGTGCCTCGCCAGACGCGAAAAGTCGCGCTGCGCTCCTGCGTTCCGGCACTCGTGTCACTCCGCTCGGCAGCGCGTCGACCGCTCTCGACGACGTTTCGCGCCAACGACTCCGTGGCGGCCACTTACTTGTTTTCCTCGATTATGCGCTTGAGATCCTCGCGGATCTCAGGAATCGGCTCTCGCGTCACCTGCATCTCTCCATTCGGGCCGCGCCGAATCACGATGTTGAACTTGCCGTAGGCCGGATCCTTGTCCGGAAAATCGTCGCGAAAATGTCCGCCTCGACTCTCTTTTCTCTCCAGCGCCGCACGAGCGACGATCTCGGAAACGGTCAACAGATTCCTGAGGTCGAGCGCGGTATGCCACCCCGGATTGTACTCGCGGTTTCCGGTAACGGAAACCTTACGCGCTCTTTCATTGAGTGCCTTGAGCGCATCGAGCGCCCGCCTGATCTCATCCTCGCGCCTGACGATGCCGACCAGCTCCTGCATCATCCCTTGCAGATCGTGCTCCACCTGATAAGGACCTTCGCCGTCACTCTGCCGGTTGAAGGGCTCGAGCGCGTCGCGTACGATCGCGTCGGCCTGCTGTGGCTCGACCCGGGGCGATGACTGTCGCGCCGCAAATTCCGCAGCGTATTTCCCCGCTCGCATTCCAAAAACCAGCAGATCAGACAGCGAGTTTCCTCCGAGTCTGTTCGCTCCGTGCAAACCCGCTCCAACTTCACCCGCGGCAAAGAGTCCGGGCACCGAGGACATCTGCGTGTCACCGTCGACCCGCACTCCTCCCATTACATAGTGCGTGGTCGGCCCTACTTCCATTGGCTCCCTGGTGATGTCGATATCGGCGAGCTGCTTGAACTGGTGATACATGCTCGGAAGTTTCTTCTTGATGTGTTCTTCGGCGTTTGACAGCTTCGATCGGATCCATGAAATGTCCAGGAAGACTCCGCCATGTGGACTTCCTCTGCCCTCGCGCACTTCCTTCACGATCGCACGCGCGACGTGATCGCGCGTCAGTAGCTCGGGCGGACGTCGCGCGCTCTTGTCGCCCTGAGTATAGCGCCAGCCCTCCTCTTCATTGGCAGCTGTCTGGCTTCGATAATTCTCGGGGATGTCGTCGAACAAGAAACGACGGCCCTCGCGATTCACGAGAATACCACCTTCGCCCCGCACGCCTTCGGTGACGAGAATTCCGCGCACACTCGGCGGCCACACCATTCCCGTCGGGTGGAACTGAACGAACTCCATGTCCTGAAGGGTGGCGCCGGCGTTATACGCAAGCGCGTGTCCGTCGCCGGTGTACTCCCAGCTGTTGCTCGTGACGCTGAACGCTCTGCCGATTCCGCCGGTCGCCAGCACGACGGCCTTGGCAGCGAACAGCTTGAATCGTCCCCGCTCGCGATCGTAACCGAGCGCACCCGCGATACGATTGCCGTCCTTCAGCAGTGAGACGATAGTGCACTCCATGTGCACATCGATCGGCTGGTAAATGGCGTAGTCCTGCAGCGTCCGGATCATCTCGAGACCAGTGCGGTCGCCAACGTGTGCCAACCGAGGGTATTTGTGTCCGCCGAAATTGCGCTGAAGAATTCTGCCGTCCGGCGTCCGGTCGAAAACGGTGCCCCATGCTTCGAGCTCCCGCACACGATCGGGCGCCTCTCTGGCGTGCAGCTCCGCCATCCGCCAGTTATTGAGATACTGACCGCCGCGCATCGTGTCGGCGAAGTGAACCTTCCAGTTGTCGCGATCGTCGACGTTGGCGAGGGCGGCGGCGACGCCGCCTTCCGCCATCACAGTGTGTGCTTTGCCGAGCAGCGATTTGCAGATCAGTCCCACCGAAGCGCCAGCGTGAGCTGATTCGATTGCCGCACGCAGTCCGGCGCCTCCGGCGCCAATCACGAGCACATCGTGCTCGTGCCTCTGATATTCGGGCACCTACAACAGCCTCACGTCGTGCCAGACGCCCATCGCGCACAGTCTGATGAAGAGATCGGAGAAAGCAACCCAAATCAGGCTGAGCCACGCCCAGCGCATATGGCCGCGATTTAGGCAGCTCACACAGTCGTAGGTCTTCTTCCGCACCGGCGCGCGGGAGAGCTGGTCGATATAACCGCCAACGAGATGTCGAAGTGAGTGGCAGCCGAGCGTGTAGCCGCCAAGCAGAACGACGTTCACGACGAGAATGACCGTCCCGAGCCCGACGCCGAAATTCTGACGCCCCGTGTTCCTGTCGAAAAACCACATCGCCTTATAAGCATCGATCGACAGAATCACCAAGAAGATCAGCGCGATGTACAGGAAGTAGCGATGGATGTTCTGAATCAGCAGGGGCCAGAACCTTTCGCCGCGATAGCCGTGGCGGGGCTCGCCAACCGTACAGTTCAGAGGATCAGCCCAGAAGCTCTTGTAATAAGCTCCCCTATAGTAGTAGCAGGTGATGCGAAACCCGGCTGGAAATGGGAGGATGAGCAGCGCCGGCGAAAACGGAAGGAACCAGGGAATCCACGACGGCCGGCCGCCGTGGATCCACGCATGTGGCGAATCGGAGAACAATAGCGGGGAGTAGAATGGAGAGAGGTAATTCCCCCACTCGTAATACTTGTTTTGAAATGCTGCCCAGGTGGCGTAAACGAGAAACGCAGCGAGTACGATGAAGACAACGAGCGGTTGAACCCACCACGTATCGCGTCGCATCGTCTTGCCAAAACCGCGGCGCGTGAGCTGGACGACTTCAGAAGCCATTGATCAGGTACCTCGCGCCGGGCGCGTGAGCGGGCGGGCGGAACGATTGCCCTCGCAAAATTAGTTTTCGCGCCGGTGCACTGGTAGTCTCGCGACTCTCGTCGCATGCCGTAAGTCGACGGCCCCGTAAACGAGAGCCAGATGCAGAAAGCCCCCCAACGCTCTTCGCGCCGGAGGCTTTCTACTTTCTGCGAGCTGATAGTATTACGACTTTGCAGCCGGTGCGGCGGGACCTTTCTTTCCCCAACCTCTGTGTCCGCCCTTCGCACGACGCTCATCGAACTCTTTCTTGCGGGCGTCGAACTTGGCGCGCTGATCCGGTGTCAGGACGGCTCGGATCTCCGCCATTTCCTGATTTCGGATAGACTGACCGCCCTGCAGCACCTGGCGAGCCTTATCCATGTTGCTGCGGAACGCGGCGGTGTCACCCTTCTGGCGAGCCGCACGCGCGGCATCGAAGAACGGCTGCGCCTGCGTGCGAAGCGCCTGGTTCTGTGGCTGGTATTTCTGCTGAATTGTTTTGATCTGAGCCTTCTGGGCGTCGGTCAAGTTCAAGTCACGTCCGAAGCCAAAGCCTTCGCGACCACCCGGGCCGCGGCGGAACTCACCGTTGGGGCGAGGCCCGCGACGGTAAAGACCGCTGTCTGGACGCGTGGGCGGAGTCGTCGTGGACTGAGCGGCGGAGACTCCCGCGACTCCAACGACGAGCAGGGCGCCGAGCGCCAGTGTACGTACTGTCGACATTCCAAACCTCCACAACATGTTGATCGCCGCGCGCGGAAATGCGGCGGCATAAACGTATGACGTGGAGATACCTCGTTTGTTAAGGATGAGTTCCCCGAGGCGGCGGGGTTTGGATCGGCGCGCTGGCGGCTGGTATCCACAAAACAGAAGCGAGGAGCGGAGAGCGTTACAGCCTGTTAGCCGGCAGCTGCTCCCAGCTAAAACGCTCTGACGCTGCGCGCTCCCCGCTTCTGTTCTGTGGATGGTTGGCGCGGAGCGCGCGCCGAGACCTTAACCCGCAGCGGCTTCGGGGACCGCTCCGAATCTCCGCTCGCGGGAATGAAACGCTTTGACGGCGTACTCGAGGTCGCCCGGGGTGAAGTCTGGCCAGCGGCGATCCGTGAAGTAGAGCTCGGCGTAGGCGCATTCCCAGAGGAGGAAATCGCTGAGTCGCTGCTCGCCACCGGTCCGAATCAGAAGATCGACGTCACGGCATTCGCCGTCCCAGTGGTTGACCCTGCACATCGCCCGTGACAGATCCTCGCGTGTGATTTTGCCGGCATCCTTCAAATGCTCCGCAGCTCTAACCAGCGCGTCACGAGCTGAGTAATCGACGGCAATCCGCAAGTCGAGGCGCGTGCCATGTTTCGTCGCATCCTCAGCCGCAATAATCGCCCTTAACAGCTCGGTCGGAATGCGGTCGCGACGTCCGATGATGCGCATCCGCACGTCGTTCGTGACGCACCGATCCGTCTCGGCCACCAGGTAGCGTCGAAACAGCCGCATCAGCAGCGCCACTTCACGGGACGGCCGGGCCCAGTTGTCCGCCGAGAACGCGTAAAGAGTGAGCATCCCGATCCCGCAGTCGGGAGCTGCTTCGACAATCTTTCGAACCACGCGCGCGCCAGCGATGTGCCCCGCTGTGCGAGGCCGACCACGCGCATTTGCCCAGCGTCCGTTGCCGTCCATGATGATGGCAACGTGAATTCCGGACTGGGCCGGGGTTGTCTGGGACGGCCGGGGGGGGACGTGCG
>DASWCI010000459.1:0-5224 GCA_036390195.1 Gemmatimonadaceae bacterium | reverse complement strand
AACGTCCGCGTATGCAAATCTCGCGGCGATCCCAACGAACTCCGCTGGCGCCGCTACCGACACAGTTGCGGTGCGAGTCACGCCGGCGGGCTCCGCGATAGTCACTGCTTCCGCGCAGGGTCCGGCGGCGCCAGCACCGCCGAGCGGATCACCGTCGCTCCCGGCCGCTGGGGTAAATTCGGCGGGCACCAAGTTCTCACTGTTTTTCTTCCCTGCTGTCACGGCGATTGCCGCATCGCAAGGCAGGCCCGCGGTAGCTGCCACCGCGGCGTCTGTTATTTGGTATGTCGATCGAAACCCGGCCGACTGAGTGATGCTGGCTGATAGCGCACGATAGCAGTCAGTCGCAATGCACCCTTCGTATCGCGCGAAGGGTGCATTTTTTTTTGGCCCTGACACGTTTTGGCTTCTGATGCTATTTCCTTTCCGATGCTGCTAAGACGCGCCGGCGCGTTGTGGATTCTCGCTGGAATTGCAGTCATCGTGATAGCGGTCGGCATTTTCGTTAAGTTGCGAGCTACCCGAATCGGCCTGCGCGCGTTACATCGCTCCGGCTCTCGCATCGACCGATTCAAGCTCACCAAGAAATCCTTCATCCGACAAACGCTGCTCGCCGACGAAATGATCGCTCAAGCCGTGAAAGAGCACGCGGCCGAGCATTCTATCGATGAAGCGAAAGCCTGGCGCCGCGTCGAAGAATACATCGACGAGATCGTACCATTCTTCAACATTCTCACCTACTACAAGATCGGCCTCGTCGTCAGTCGGCTGCTGCTCAATTTTTTCTACAAAGTCTCCGCAGAATACGCGGGACGATCATCCCACGGTACGCTGCCGCGTGACGCGATCGTGATCTATCTCATGAACCACAGATCGAACGCCGACTATGTGCTCGTCGGCTACGTGCTCTCGGGTCAAGTCGCAATCTCGTACGCCGTAGGCGAATGGGCGCGGACATTCCCACTCGAGTACATCTTCAAGTCCTTCGGCGCGTATTTCATTCGCCGGAAATATCGGGAGAGACTCTATCACACTGTCCTCGAGCGATATGTCCAGCTGATTACGCGCAACGGCGTCACGCAGGGAATCTTTCTCGAGGGTGGACTGAGTCGCGACGGAAAGCTCGGCAAAGCGAAGATTGGTCTGCTCGACTACGTGATTGGCGTTGCTCGCGATCCAGCGTTGCGTAGCCGACTCTACGTCGTGCCGGTCGCAATCAATTACGATCGTGTCCTCGAGGATCGCTCGCTCCTGCGCGAGCTGGACGCACGCGAAGGGCGCCAGCGTCCGCCCCGCATCGTGCAATTCGGCGAAGTGATGCGCTACATGTGGTGGAACATGGCGCGCCTCGTCGCCCGAAAATGGAAGCGCTATGGGCGCGCCGCCGCCGTGATCGGAGATCCGTTTCCGCTGGCGCCGTGGCTCGACCAGCAGGACCGGGAGACCGGCGGCTTGTTCGCGATCGAGCGGCATGAGCGTCTCGCCCGAGTGCAATTGCTGTCGGACTCAGTGCTCGAGAAAATCGCAGCGATCATTCCTGTCACTCCCGTCTCGCTCGCCTGCGCCGCCGTGCAAAGCTTCGACGGAGATTTCATCTCCCACGAAAAGTTGATCGCGCGGATGGAAGAAATGCGCGACGTGTTGCGCGAGCTCAATGCGCGCCTGATTCATCGCGAGGGAACCGCCGAGGAAATCTTCGACCGCGCCTGGCGGATGCTGAGGATGCGCCGGATGCTGGTGAAGGTTGGTGGCGGCTACTCGGTGCTGCCGGGTAATCGAGTCCTGGTCAGCTACTACGCCAACAGTATCAGCCACCTTCTCGGGCCTTTCGCAGAGGGCGTTCGCCAGCGAGATCTGTTGCCTGCACTTGCCGCCGGAGCTGCAACGGTCGGATAGGCTCAGGCTGGGTGACATTTCTATCGGTGTAATTAGGGTGACACTTCTATCCGCGGTTCACACAGACAAAAAGGGCCGCGTTGACACAAGTCCCCATCCTGTCTAACTTTACAGGCTCGTTTGCCGCCGGATTGGCGGCTTTGGAATTTCGTTCAGAGTTAATGCCGACAATCAATCAGCTCGTCCGTCAGAGCCGCCGCGACGTCCAGAAGAAGGAAAAGGCGCCGGCGCTCAAGTCAAATCCTCAGAAGCGTGGCGTCTGCACCCGCGTTTATACCACAACTCCGAAAAAGCCGAACTCGGCGCTTCGCAAAGTTGCGCGTGTTCGACTCACCAACGGATTTGAAGTCACTGCCTACATCCCCGGCGAAGGCCACAATCTGCAGGAGCACTCCATTGTGCTCATTCGCGGTGGTCGTGTGAAGGATCTGCCAGGTGTTCGCTATCACATCGTCCGTGGCTCGCTCGATGCATCAGGCGTCAACGGCCGCAACAAGAGCCGCTCGAAATACGGCACCAAGAAACCAAAGGCCGCTGGTGCAGCCGGGGGAGGTAAGCCGAAATGAGTACGCAGGAACACTTCACCGGAGCTGAAAATTGAGCCGTCGTAAGAAGTCCATCAAACGTCCAATTCTTCCCGACGCACGATACGATAGTCAGACTGTCTCGAAGTTCATCAACGCCATCATGTACGAGGGTAAGAAGTCGACCGCGGAGCGCATTTTCTACGGCGCGATGGACATCGTCGAGAACAAAACGAGCCAGCCTGGCGTCACGATCTTCAAGCAGGCGCTTACCAATCTGAAGCCCGCCGTCGAAGTGAAGAGCCGCAGAGTCGGGGGTGCTACATATCAGGTTCCCGTCGAAGTTCGTCCCGATCGTCGCACCGCGCTGGCGATGCGCTGGCTCATCACGTTCTCACGCAGCCGCAGCGAGAAGTCGATGGCCGAGAAGCTCGCCGCTGAAGTAATCGCCGCGAGCAAGGGCGAAGGGAACGCGGTCAAGAAAAAGGACGATACTCACAAGATGGCCGAAGCGAACAAGGCGTTCGCGCACTATCGCTGGTAAACCGCCCTTCCATCGACGCAAAAATCCCATTCACAAAGCGTGAATGGGATTTTTTTCTTTGGTGTTACTGCGGCGTCGGTCTACGCGCTCGAGCCCCTTTTCGCCTCTCCGTTACTTCGCGCGCTCTTCTTCTCCGCTCGGTCGATGTCGCGATCACCGCCAACGCCAGCTCGATGAGACCGTACACCATCGCGACGAGCGACAGAAGTGATACTACGGCGAGAAGCCGAGTCATCCCGGTGGATAGCGTTCTCTTGATCACCTCGTAAGTTGAGGCGTAAACCAATATCACCGAGACAATAGTGATCACCGCTGCCTTGCCGATCGACATGCCGTGATCTACGTGGGGATGTATTTCGTGCGGCTGCTCTACAGTAGCCGAAGGATCAGTCATCGAAAATTCCGGTTTGCGGTTCCGACTGTGCGGCCAGAATCAGAACATCATGCTTCGTGCCGTCACCGCTTTCAAGCACAACTAGGAATCCGAGAACGCGTGAGCCGAAACATGCGCTGGTCGCGGCCCGCTAGCCGCGACCAGCGAGGGTATCGTAAGTCGCAACGCGACTAAAGCTTGCGAGGCGCGCTTCACCTACGCATCTTCGCATCATAACCCGTAGAGCTCTTCAATCCCTCGGCCCACGGTCGAGGGATTTCCGTCGCGTTACCACGTGCCGCTAAGAGAGCGCGGAGGAAGCATGAAGTATCCGGAAGTCCGGAACTATGTCGGCGGATCGTTTGTCGGCACCGAACGCTCATTCCTCGAGGTGTACAACCCGAGTGATGGCAGCATCATCTCGCGGGTCCCGCTCTCGACACAAGACGATGTCGATGCAGCGGTAGCCAGCGCGCATAAGGCTTTTCCGGCGTGGTCCGCGACTCCGATCAAGGAGCGCGTGCAGGTTTTTTATCGCTACAAGGCGCTGCTCGAGAAAAACATCGACGGACTCTCCGCCCTTATAACAGAAGAAAACGGCAAGGTGGCATCAGAAGCTCGCGCCGAGGTGCTAAAGTCCGCGGAATTGTGCGAGTTTGCGTGTTCGTTGCCGCAGATTGCTCCCGGTGAAGTTCTCGAGGTCAGTCGCGGCGTCGAGTGCCGGATCGAGCGCTACCCGCTCGGCGTTGTTGCGGCGATCACGCCGTTCAACTTTCCGAACATGGTTCCCAACTGGTCGCTTCCGAATGCAATCGCTCTTGGCAATTGTCTGATTCTGAAACCATCGGAGCTGGTGCCGCTGAGCGCAGGGAGAATCGCCGAGCTGCTGAAGGAAGCGGGTTTACCAGAGGGAGTGCTGCAGATCGTAAACGGCGGCAAGGAAGCAGTGGAAGCCATCTGCGATCACCCCGGAATTGCCGCGGTGAGCTTTGTTGGATCGACGAAGGTTGCAAAAGTGGTGTATCGCCGATCGACCGCGACGCTTAAGCGCTGTCTCGCGCTCGGCGGGGCAAAGAATCATCTGATCGTGATGCCGGACGCTGAAAAGGAGATGACGTCGAGCAACGTCGTCGCGTCGATGTCCGGCTGTGCCGGGCAGCGCTGCATGGCAGCGTCGGTAATGGTCGCGGTGTCGAAGACCGATCACATCATCGATCGAATGATCGACCACGCCAAGAACATCGTTCCGGGACGTGATATCGGGCCCGTCATCTCGGCTTCGGCGAAGGAGCGGATCGAGAAATACATCGGCGAAGCGGAGGCCGCGGGAGCAAAGGTGCTCGTCGATGGGCGTCGAGCCGTGGTGAAGGGGAAGGAGCACGGATACTTCATCGGACCCACGATCATCGACCATGTCACACCCGACATGCGGATTGCGCAGGAAGAAGTTTTCGGCCCGGTGCTGGTGATCATCCGGGCGAAGGATGTCGACGAAGCGCTGAGAATCGAGAACGCCTCGCCATACGGTAATGCGGCATCAGTCTTCACCGAGAGCGGCGGTACCGCGCGATACGTAATGGAGCACGCGAGTGCTGGAATGGTTGGCGTCAATGTCGGTGTCCCGGTCCCCCGCGAGCCGTTCTCTTTCGGCGGCTGGAACGACTCCAAGTTCGGGGTCGGTGACATCACCGGCAGAGGCTCGATCGAATTCTGGACGCAGTCGAAGAAAATGACGACGAAGTGGAATAGGGAAGCGGGAACCAACTGGATGTCCTGATTCGCCGAGCTACTGCAGGCGCGGCGAGGAAAAAAATTTCGGAGGCTGTATGCCCGTTGATCGATCCGTAACGTTTACCGGGATTCAATTCGAGAATCCCTTTCTGCTTT
>DASWCI010000458.1:0-3566 GCA_036390195.1 Gemmatimonadaceae bacterium | reverse complement strand
GCGAAATCGTGGGCATCGCCGGAGGCTCGGGCTCGGGCAAGTCGGTCCTCCTCAAGACCCTTACCGGTCTGCATCGGCCAAACGCGGGCGAGGTGCGGGTAGACGGCAGGAAGCTCGATGCCATCGGCCCGATGGAAAAGGCCTCGCTCATCGGCGTGCTGTTCCAGCAGGGCGCGCTGTTCTCGTCACTGTCGGTCGCCCAGAACATCATGCTGCCGATGCGCGAGCACACGGCGTTGCGGGAAGACCAGCAGGAAAGGATCGCAGCGATGAAGCTCGAGCTGGCGGGCATGTCGGCGGAGACCGGGCTCAAGTTCCCGTCGCAGCTCTCGGGCGGCATGGTCAAGCGCGCAGCGCTGGCGCGTGCCCTCGCGCTCGACCCGCGAATCCTCTTTCTCGACGAGCCGACGTCCGACCTCGATCCGCTCACGGCCAGCGGTATCGATGCGTTGATCCAGAAGCTCAATCAGAGCCTCGGGGTCACGGTCGTCATCGTCACCCATGACCCCACCACGCTCTTCACCATTTGCCATCGCGTCGCCATGCTCGTGGACAGGAAGCTCAGGATCGACACGCTGGACAAGCTGATGCGCTCCGACCAGCCGTGGATTCGCGAATTCCTTCACGGCCGGCGCGCGCAGGGCGCGATGACAGCGAGGAAGCAAAACCATGGAAACGGATAGACACTATTTCTTCGAGGGGCTTTTCATCATCGTCCTCTCCGTCGGAGCGGCATTGGCTTTCATCTGGCTGTCGGGTAACCACCACCGTGACGACGTGCTCTACCGCATCCATTTCTCCGAATCGGTGAGCGGGCTCTCGCTCGGCGACCCGGTGAAGTTCCGCGGCGTCGACATCGGCACGGTCAAGGCCATGAGTCTGGACCTTGCCGACCCGCGCCGGGTAGAGGTCGATGTCGCGTTGCGCAAGGACGCGCCTGTCAAGAGCGACACCAAGGCGAGCCTCAAGCTCAAGGGCATCACGGGTGTGGTCTTCATCGAGCTCGACGGCGGCAGTACGGGAGCGAAAACCCTCGTCGCGATGACCCCCGAGGGTCAGATTCCGGAGATTCCTTCGGAAAAGAGTACCCTCACGACGCTGGTGGAGGCGCTGCCCAAGGCGGTCGAGCGATTCCTTGCGATCGAGAACCAAACCCGGAAAGTCCTCGCCGATGTCGGTGCGACGACGAGCGAGATCAAGGAGAACCCGTCGCGACTGATCTTCGGTTCGAAATCCAAGACAACCACCGCGTCGAACGAAAAAGGCAACTCCGGCGTCAGGCAGAAAGCACCACCGAAGCGACAGGACGAGACAGGGCAGTAGTCTTTACTCTCGCTTCTCGCTTGCGAGATTCAAGGCAGCGTTGTTCTCGCCTTGCATTCGACCGTGTCGCCTGGGCTCGCACGGCAGACGTATACAGCGCGGTCCGCCGGGTCGTAGAACCACGCGAACGAAACGCCGTTGGAAGACGAGCTCGCGATCGGCGTCACAGCGGTGCGCGTATCTATTCGAGGCTGTGCCAGGAGATGCAGCGCATAGCCAGTCAAACCCACAGCAGCAACAAGCGCCAGAATCCTGATCATTCGTCCCTCCTTATCGCTCGACGTGGTGGAGCGGAGACGATGTGAGTATAGTCGTGGCCCGCTATTTCGTTGCGACGCGGCGCCAGACGTCTCCCGGCTCCGGATTGAGTCCTTCGTAGAAGGTCTTGAGCAGCTGCAATTCTTCGAGGACGTCCGGCGGGAACCCCTTCCGGCCCCCTCTGCGGTCGCTCAGCAAATCGTCGAAGTAATGCAGGGTCGTCATGCGATCGTGCCACGCGGCTGCCAGGCCATTGGCGATTCGCGGGAAACGCTCGAGCAGCACTTTCGGCTGCACCTTCAACGGTAACCCCGCGTACCACGTCGCGGTCGTCGACAGTATCTCTTCGCACGGCTTCGCTTTCCGCCGCACACGCCATTCGATTTCGGATTCGGGCGCAGGCTCACGCGAGGGTGTGCGTCGCCTCGGAAAATCGTGAAGGTTGTCGGCGGAAACGCCCTTGAGCTTTTGGTAGATGGACATGCGTCGATCGGGCAGCGATTGGGTGTGCAACAAATACCGCATCGCACACCCGGCGAACGCGCCATTCGTCGTCGCACCGAAACCGCGCGGCGGCCCGCAGAATGGTGCATAACAACTTGTTGTCTGACATGCGCCGCGCAAAGTGTCGACGCGCTTTACAGTCAACGTCGACCGGCGCAAGGCGTTTTCGCGTAACCCTTTGAACGCTCGTTGAAGGCGCCGACCGGGAACGACTCTTGCATACGATCACGCTCGAGGAAAAGCGCCTAACCTATTGCGAAAGGAGAGATTGATGAAGTCCATTCTCGATCCTTCATTCCGTTACACCAAGAGTGTCGACACTGACCTGCGCAAGACTTTTGCCAGAATTCGCCGCGAACAGCAAAAACAAGCCGCGTCGGCAACGGGCTCGGGTGTCGTATTGACGCTCGGCCGGCGCAAGACCGCACGCGCGGCGGCGTAGTCCTGGTGCGATCGTGTGAGCCCCTTCGTTTCTGGCGCCGGTCGATAGCAGCCAAGACGTTGCAAGAACACGTTGCCACAGAACGCCCTGGAACCGCCGGACGTTTGGCCTCGTTCGTGCCCTCGGACGCTTCCCTATCCGGGAACTCCGACGCACGCGGTGGCCCGTCCGGGGCTCCTGGGCGACCATCCACGAACCGAATTTCCTGCTGATCGATCCATGGCATCCGCGCTGTCGACTTTGTTTACAGCCGAGTCGATTTCGACGCAGCTGGTTATTCGCAGTTGCTTGATTTCTTGGAACTGACACATTTCGGGAGCGGTTAATGCTTCCGGCAGGGAATTGCCGAGTCCGGCTTAGCAGCAATCATCCTGAGGGCTCGTTAAGGGGGAACGCGAGAGACCATAACCGTGTGCTGGGCATCGGAAGGCTTGAACCCGTGGGGTTCGGCCGGATGTCGCTCAAGTGCGCTTTACTGTAAACGCATTCGCTGCTAGCCTCGCGGCGGCCGCGTTTGTGGTTGAGTCGTTCGCGTACTGAAAAATTAAAGTCGGGATGTCCGCAGATTCCACGTTTGTCTCAGCGGGGGATGAGCGCGCGTCGTCAAGCGTGCCGAGCTGAAGCGGACCCCGTTTCTTCGTTGTTACTTTTAACGCAGGGAGGATTTCAATGAAGTTCAGGCTCTCGTCTGGCCCGCTGTCATGGGCGCTGTTGTCGGGCGCGTTCGCAATATTCACCGTATGTTTGGCTCCCGCCGCGCAGGCGGTCACTCGATCCGTTGCCTTGAGCGGAACGTCGTCGGCGCAGACGGGCAACTTCACGCCGTCCGGCGATGGCGACGTCACTTACGCCGAATTCCCCGGGCAGCTCGACGAGCCGGACGGGCCCGGCCCATTTCCGGGAAGCATCGTCAACCGCAGTCTGTCGCAAGGCGTCGGCAGCGGCCCGTCGGTCAACAGCGGTAAGAAAGCCAAGTCGCACCCGCAATTCAACACGGGCTTCGAGGGCTTGAACTTTTACCAGCAGCGCTATGCGCGCG
>DASWCI010000457.1:0-5850 GCA_036390195.1 Gemmatimonadaceae bacterium | reverse complement strand
GGTCCTTGCAGCGACTGCGGAGGCTGGTACGGCGCGGGCGAAGGACGAATCTGGTACGTATCGGAAGCCGATGGATTCTCGCACCTCTACACCGTCGCTCCGAACGGAACGGGCAAGCAGCAGGTAACGAAAGGCAAGTGGGAAGTGCGCGGCGTCGCGCTCTCGCCTGACGATCGCTGGTTCTACCTGCTCACGAATGAGGTTTCTCCGTTCGAGCAGCATCTCTATCGCATGCCAACGACCGGTGGCCCGATGGAAAAAATCACGACCAAGACCGGTAAGCACACGGCGGTCGTTTCACCAGATGGTCTTCTCGTGGCCGATGTCTATTCGTACGTCAATCGCCCGCCGGATCTCTTCCTGCTCCGCGACAGGCCGGGAGCCGAGATGTCGCAGCTCACGTTGTCGCCAAGTGCGGAGTGGCTGTCCTTTCCGTGGATGGTGCCCGAGATCGTGATGGTGCCTGCATCCGACGGCGCACGTGTGCCCGCGCACATCTACAAGCCCGGCGACATGCACGCGGAGCCGAACGGTGCAGCCGTAGTCTTCGTCCACGGCGCCGGATACCTGCACAATGTCGGGAATTTCTGGTCGGAGTATCCACGCGAATACATGTTCAACCAGTTCCTCGCGTCAAAGGGCTACACGGTCCTCGATCTGGACTATCGTGGCTCCGACGGTTACGGGCGCGACTGGCGAACGGCGATCTACCGGCACATGGGAGGCCGGGATCTCCAGGATCAGGTGGACGCGTCCAGGTACCTCGTCCAGAATTTCCAGATCGACCCCAAGCGGATCGGTATTTATGGCGGCAGCTACGGCGGATTCATCACCCTGATGGCCCTGTTCACCGAATCCTCCCATTTCGGGGCCGGGGCGGCCCTAAGAAGCGTCACCGATTGGGCCCACTACAATCAGGGTTATACCGCCAACATCCTGAATCTCCCGCAAAACGATACGCTGGCGTACCGTCAATCGTCTCCTATCTACTTCGCAGAAGGTCTCCAGGATCCGTTGCTGATGGCGCACGGGATGGTAGACACCAATGTCCACTTTCAGGATATCGTAAGGCTCACCCAAAGATTCATCGAGCTAGGCAAGACGCGCTGGGAGCTTGCGGTTTATCCCGTCGAGGATCATGCATTCGTGAGACCCTCGTCGTGGGCGGACGAATACCGCCGCATCTTCGAGTTGTTCGAGCGATACTTGCCGGCTCGTAATTCGCCTAAATGATCAACTACATCACCACGATTTTCTCTCGCACAGCCTCGGTCGTCCGAGCAGTCCTCGGGGTTCCGGACTACGAGCGCTATCTCGCCCACATGCGCACAGCTCACCCCGGCGATCGGGTAATGAGCGAGACGGAGTTCCGGCACACGCGCATGAACGACCGCTACAACCGCACCGGGTCGAAGTGCTGTTAACTCGATAGGTGTGCAACAGCTGACTCGGCTGGCGTCTCCATTGAGACCCCAACCGAGTCAGAAATGAAAGCAGCTACGCTCCCCCTCATACTGGCCTGCGCCCTTGTCGCATGTCAGCGTGAAGGTCCCTCAAACTCTGATGGCGGCGCTGTGCCGGCTGACCGGCTGGACCTTCAATCGAAAACTCTGAACCAGCCTGCCGCAACAACAGCGGCCCGGGCAGCCAATAAGCCCGGCTTCTTTGGCGGCCTAGCAAGTCCGGCCCCTCCCGAATCGGAATTCAGCGCGTCCGCAGATCACGGCACATCTCAGGCATCGACGGCCGATGACGCCCTACAGAACGTCAATGCGGCGACTACTGCTGCGGCTACGATGATCATCCGCACCGGTCAGGCGTTTATCGAGGTGGATAAAGTGGACCCCGCGATCCTCAAGATCCACCAGCTCGCCGCCCAGGTTGGCGGATACATCACCAACTCCTCAGTAAGCGGCGGTCGCGACCAGATTCGCCAGGCTACTCTCGAGCTGAAGATTCCGGCGCCAAGGTACGATCAAGCGGTTGGATCCCTCTCGACGATCGGAAAGGTGGAGACCGTCAACTCCACAGCTCAGGATGTCGGCGAAGAATTTGTCGATGTGAGCGCTCGCGTGAACAACGCCCGCCGTCTGGAAAACCGACTCATTACGCTGCTATCCACCAGAACCGGAAAGCTCGACGAAGTGCTACGCGTGGAGCGCGAGCTGGCCCGCGTGCGCGAAGAAATCGAGCGTTATGAAGGCAGGCTTCGCTATCTCAGCTCACGAGTAGCGACGAGCACACTCACGATTACCGTGCACGAGCCGGCCCCGATACTCGGGAATAACCCTGGCGAGAATCCAATCGCCCGCGCCCTGAGACGCGCCTGGAAGAATTTCATCGCGCTCGTCGCCGGAGTGATCGCGTCGCTCGGCATCGTTATCCCGCTAGCGCTGGTTGCTGTCGCGGGCTGGGTGGGCTACCGTCGCTGGAGAAGGCGCCAAATCAGCCCGTAGGTCGCGGTTGTACCACCACAGTGCCTTGGACAGCGCAGCGTATCCAGTGTTGATACGGTGCAGTCCCCAGCCGATGGCGCCTGCTCCCCCGATGATGAGAATCGGGCTGGACGCGCTGTTTGAGTTGTTACTGGCCACGACAACTCCGATTGCGAGCGTAGCCGCGCCGATCGTGCTCACCAGCGAGCCGCGGAAGTTGCTTGTCTCGAAGTTTTTTGCCTCGGCGAGAGCGCGCGGCGACGATTCGACCAGCTTCTCCACATCGAACCCGCGAAACCAGCCAACGGTGCCAAGCACGGGACCGTCCGCACCACGAATGATGTCGGCGCTGCCCCAGCTCGACTCGAACCGGAGGGCCTGGCTGCTGTAGACACGCGTGGAATCTGTGGCCGTCGGCGGTCGACTCGCGTTCGCTGCGGTCCCGGCGGATGCCGCCGATGTTGCAACGGGCTTCGCCGGATGATCGTTCGACTGTGCCTGCGCACCAACTCCGAAAACCGAGACGCTAGCAAAAAGCGCCCAAAAAAATCTCGACTTCATTGACCCTCAATGATCGTTCAATCTTCTTCATGAGGACGATTGAACGACCCGAGGGAGAACAAAAAAGTCTAGCGTCTTAGATCGCGGTTATACCACCAGATCGACCGCGATAACGCGTTGTACGCGCTTTCCAGCCTTCCTCCTCCATACGCGATGAGACCAGTCCCGGCGAGAGTGAGGCCGGCGGTGATGCTCGAATTCATATCCTGAATGCGAGACACGCCGATCGCCGCACCCAAAGTCGCAATGCCGAGTGCGGCGAGCCATGTGCCTGGTCCGTAGTCGTGTGAAAACTTCTTTGCCTCGACCGTTGCCTTCTCCGATTTGCTCACCAGCTTCGCAACGTCGATTCCGCGGAATACGCCGATGCGTCCCAACACTGTGCCGTCAGCCCCGCGAACAATGCGCACGTCGCCCACGTGACCCTCGACACGCAGGGCGCTCGAGTCGTAGCCAATGTCTTGCGCAGTCAGCATGGCGGATCCCCCAGCGGTAACAGATACTCCGACAAACAGTACCAGAAATAGGCGCGACATGCGATCTCTCCTTCGCTCATTGTCTGTAAACAATGGTTGCGCGCCCATTTAAGGTCGTCCCATCCATGATGACGTGCGTGTTGTCCGGATATGCGTAGCCCGCCTTTGTCTGATCGACGGCCAGTCCAAGGAAATCGTCGTTTGTAAGCAGCCATGCTCCCGCGTTCGAGAACAGCGTCGCCACGAATGCGCCCGCAACCAGCGGCCACGATGCCTTGGGAATGAGCTTTATCGATACCATGCTGAACGCATTCGCCGCCGAGCGCACTAGCTCCAGGAGAGCATTGTTATCGAGCTTTAGAGTGCACGGCTCGTTGTCGTCTTCCCAGAAGATCACGTGAAAACCTTGCGTGAACTTGCTCGTGTACGCGGCGATCTCTTCGGGAGAGAAGAGCATCACGCGCCCTTCCCAGAAACCGTCATTCTGATCAAACACTTTGCGGACATCATAGGCGTGCTCGCCTGAGCACGAGAGGTCCTCACCATAAGTGGGATTCGCCTGTGATGTCGGACCATGGATGTGGACCTCAATCTCGGGATCGCCGCGAAACCACGGCTCCTTCATATCGAGAATGCGTGAAAACTCGAGATAAAGTCCCGGTGGAATCGTCGCTGACGTGCTGCCCGAACCTCCGCCGTCGCATGTCTCACCGCATGAAATGAGACTGGATCCCTTGATTGCCATAGGCTCCAGCGTTCCAATCGCGTTGCCGTCCTGGTCGCGAGCGTTGCGCGATCCGCTCGCTGGCATTGGCTGATCGAATCGAGTCTCGACCGGCACGATCGAGAGAGTCGGCTGAGTCGGCGGAATTTTCCGGTCGAGCGCTACCTGCTGCCCTCTTTGATCGAATGCCACGATTGGCTGCCACTCGTCGAGCTGAGAGACTACGAGAACGTCCGCCGTGCCAGTCCACGATTCGCGGTGCTTCGCTACCGCCATGTAGAACTCGAGCGGCCGAATCGCGGCGAGTGTCGCGAATACCGCGCTCTCGCCGCCTCCACTCAGCGCGGCCATCCGACCCAACAGCGCGGCTCCATCTTTCGAGCGCAGGTACGAGGCAAGCTCCAGTTTGTGCTCACGAAACGGCGCCGCGCGCATGTCGCGCTTGAGATGCTGACGCGCGGGCTCATTGTCCATCGCCACCGCCACCAGCCGCGCGATCTTCGTCAGCGCGACACGCTCCTCGCTCGGCGGCGCAGGCGTAGGCTCCGATGTGATCTCTCTGGAGGACGCGGGCGCGACCGCGCGGCTCGCAGGATCGGCACAGCCAGCAAGTGCCGCGAACAACGCCAGAAAAAGAGCTCCTTCGCCATGTGTGTGCGTCATACATCCTCCTCGGCGAGCAGTGCGGTTGATGAAGCGCGCACTGTACTCGCTCGCGGAGGAGCAAGCGTAAGCCGCGAACCGCTTACGAGATCACTTGTCCTCGCCGACGCGATGCAGGAGCAACAAACGCCATGAGCAGCGCCGCAGCTAAAGCCAACGTCGCGCCAAAAGCGAACGCGCTTGGCGCGCCCGACCGGTCCCAGATCCAGCCGAAAATCAGCGATGCGGGAAGAGCGCCGAGGCCAATAGCGAGATTGTACCACCCGAACGCGGCGCCACGACGGATTGTGGGAACGATGTCGGCGACCAACGCTTTTTCAGTTCCCTCCGTCATGCCGTAGAAGATTCCGTACACCGCGAACAACAACCACGCCTGCCACGCCGCCCCCGCCCAGCCGAACGCGAAATACACCGCAGCGTAGAGCAGCCAGCCTCCAACGATGAGCGGCTTGCGTCCCAGCGTGTCGGAGAGCTGGCCACCATAGGTGCCAGTCGCAGCTTTCACAAAATTGAGCAGCGCCCAAAGGATGGGAGCCAGAGCAACCGGCACCCCGAGCTGATTTGCTCGTAACAGGAGAAATGCGTCGGTGGAGTTGCCGAGCGTAAAAAGCAGGACGACGACTAGATACGCCCAGAAGCGGCGACCCAGCTTTGTGCTGGCACCCGGAGTCTCGGCTGATTTCGCCGCGGTATCCCGCCGAGACACATCGCGCACGACCACGATCAGCACCAGCATTGCGATCGCCGCGGGGATCGCCGACAGCCAGAACACATTCCTGATTGCGTGCTCGTCACGGGCGAGCAAATGCACGCTCGTGTCCAGAGCGCCGACGCCGTGAAGCCTGAGTATGAAAAACGCCACTAGTGGCCCAAGGACAGCTCCCGCGTTGTCAGCAGCAGCGTGAAACCCATAGGCGCGACCGCGTGCTTCGATTGGCGCTGAGTCTGCCAGCAGTGCGTCGCGCGGAGATGTGCGAATTCCCTTGCCGAC
>DASWCI010000456.1:0-2638 GCA_036390195.1 Gemmatimonadaceae bacterium | reverse complement strand
GACGGCAAGAAGTCGCAGACTCCTCCCGTGAAGGCTAACGAAGGCGCCGAGACGAGCAATACGGGCGCGGACTCCGGTGGCGCGAAAGGCGAATCGAAGGCAGGCGCCGATGCGAAGCCGTCATCCGAACCGAAGCCGAGTGCGGAATCCAAGTCGCACGAGCCAAAGCCGACGGCCGCATCGAAATCGGCTGCCAAGAAGGCGCCGGGAAGAGCGAAAAGCAGCGAATGACTGCTGCTGACCAGATCCGCGCCGAGCTGATTCGCGCGGCGCGCGGCCTCGGCGCGCCCGAGGACGTGGATCCGTTCCTCGAACGGCCGCGGGACCCGTCTCACGGCGACTGGGCAACGAACCTCGCCATGATCCTGGCCAAGCCGCTCAAGTCGCGCCCTCGGGAAATCGCTGAGCAATTGCGCGAGAAGATGAAGTTGGAGAGCGCAGGCGTGTCGAAGATCGACATCGCTGGCCCCGGTTTCATGAATTTCTGGATCAATGCCGGACAGATTGCGTCAGGTTTGCGCGACATCATCGCCGCGAGCGAGAACTATGGCGGCAGCAAAATCGGCGCTGGCCGCGTGGTCAACGTCGAGTTCGTTTCCGCGAATCCGACGGGACCATTGCACGTTGGTCATGGGCGGCAGGCGGCGCTTGGCGATGCGATCTCCACGCTGCTCGAGTTCACGGGATGGAAGGTCAGTCGCGAGTTCTACTACAACGACGCCGGCGTGCAAATCGATAATCTTGCGGCGAGCGTCGAGGCCAGACTCAACGAGCTGCGCGGCAAGCCATCTCAAATTCCTGAGGGCGGTTATCACGGTGAGTACATCAAGGAGCTTGCCGAGCGATACAACGCGAATAGCGAGGGACTTTCGGTCCGCGAGTTTGCGGTGCGCGAACTGCGAAAGGAACAGGACCTCGACCTGCAGGCGTTTGGCGTGCGATTCGACCACTACTTCCTCGAATCGTCGCTCTACACAGAGGGGATGGTCGAGGATACGGTGAGACTTCTGATCGCGTCCGGAAAGACCTACGAGCACGAGGGCGCGTTGTGGCTGCGCACCACCGAGTTCGGCGACGACAAGGATCGTGTGATGCGCAAACGCGATGGGACGTACACGTACTTTCTCCCCGACGTCGCCTATCACGTCACCAAATGGAAGCGCGGCTTTCGGCGCGCCATCGACGTTCAAGGCGCCGATCACCACAGCACAGTGACCCGCGTGCGAGCCGGTCTCCAGGCGCTCAACCTGGGTGTGTCGGGAGAATACCCGGAGTACGTGCTCCATCAGATGGTGACAGTAATGAAGCACGGCGAAGAGGTAAAAATTTCGAAACGCGCCGGTAGCTATGTAACCGTTCGCGATCTGGTCAACGAAGTTGGGCGCGATGCCGTGCGGTATTTCTTCCTCATGCGAAAGAGCGATTCGCAGCTGATCTTCAATGTTGATCTGGCCGCGTCGCAGTCGGAGGAGAATCCGGTCTACTACATACAGATGGCGCACGCGCGCATGTGCGGGATCTTCCGGGTCGGCGAGATCGATCCGAAGTCGGTCTCTGCAGATAACGTAAACTTCGACGTGCTGAGAGAGCCGGAGGAGCAAGAGCTGATCAAGGCGCTGCTCGATTTCCCTGGGCTCGTCGAATCAGCGGCCGCGACTCTCGAGCCGCACCGCATCGCAACGTATCTGCTCGATACCGCTCGGCTCACACATCTCTGGTATCACAAGCATCACGTTCTGGAGCAGGCTGAGGATGTAACGCGCGCACGTCTGGTGCTGGCGAGGGGCGCGCAAATCGTGCTTCGGAACGGGATGCGCATCCTTGGTATCACGTCGCCGGAGAGGATGTAGTTGCCGAGGCGGTCGGTGCGGTTACCATTAGCAGCCTGACAATTCAACCAATCATATAGCCACGAATGTCGGTCCTCGTTGTTGGCTCGGTCGCCCTCGACTCGGTCGAAACACCGTTTGGAAAAGCGGATGATGTGTTGGGCGGATCGGCGACGTTCTTTTCGGCATCGGCGAGCCATCTCACGAAAGTCAGCGTCGTCGGCGTGGTAGGATCGGATTATCCGATCGAGAAGCTCGAGCCGTTGAAGGAGCGTGGGGTCGACTTCAGCGGTCTCGAACGGGCTGAGGGAAGCTCCTTTCGATGGCGGGGGCGTTACCGCCACGATCTCAACTCGGCTGAGACTCTCGAGACTCACCTGGGCGTCTTCTCGCGTTTCAGTCCGAAGATTCCGGAAAAGCTTCGCTCTTCGCCCTATCTCTTTCTGGCCAACATTGATCCGCGTCTTCAGATCGACGTTCTCAACCAGGTCGAGAAGCCGAAGCTCGTCGCGTGCGACACAATGAATTTCTGGATTCAGAGCCGCCGCCGCGATATCCTGGAGCTGCTGGGTCACGTCGATCTCGTAACACTGAATGACGCCGAGGCCCGGCAGCTCACCGAGAAGCCGAATCTCGTGCAGGCCGCACAATGGATTATGTCACGCGGTCCGCGGCACGTGATTATCAAGAAGGGCGAGCACGGCGCGTTCATGTTCACCGAAAAATCCATCTTCTTCGCCCCGGCCTTCCCGCTGGAGAACGTTTTTGATCCGACCGGCGCGGGCGATGCATTTGCGGGTGGCTTCATT
>DASWCI010000455.1:0-1752 GCA_036390195.1 Gemmatimonadaceae bacterium | reverse complement strand
ATTCGCCGAGTTGAGTGAAATGCGAATGAACTTGGCGAACTCCCGAGCTGTTTTCTGTCCGACGCCTTCAACCAGGTTGGTCGGAACGGACATGGCAGCTCGCAATATCTGACTCCTGAGAGACAGATAATCAGAGCCGCGGATTTTCTTGACTGCCGTGTGAACGTTAAGGACGAGGGCGTGACTCGTACGCCAAACCTCAAGCCTCCGAAAATCGCTCACCTACGAAACTTGGCGCGGTGATCGCAGGCAATTACCATCGTTTTCGCTCGGACCGCCGCGAGGGGTTGCCGATTGACGGCGGGTAGATAAGTTCGCACCGCAGTTCACCGGGAACCGGGAACGGTGCTACCCGCAACCCGCAACGCGTTACTTCAGTTCGCCGGTAGAAGCCGGATCAAAATTCTCCTGCCCCGATGGTCTCCCACTGCTCCCCTCGCGAAACGCGATCGTACGCGTGCTCGAGCATGTCGGCGTTCCCCGCGAGAAACCGACAGCGCGCAGTTCCGCCAACGCTGCACTCGATCTCCATCACTGCCACCGGATAATCCGCGAGGCAGCCGAGGAATCCTGCGAGGGTTCCGGTGGTGAGGTGGCATCCTCTCTCGCCTTCGCCGTGGAGCTGTGCTTCCCAACAACCCTCGATGTCGATCACAGCCAGCGCATCGTGCAGAGAGTGAAAAGTGACGCGTCCCCAGCCGGCGGCCTGGAAGAATTCCGCCGCGCGCGCCGAGAATTCGTCGATCGGGAGATCTTCCGCTTTTCGCGAGCCGCGGTCGCTGAGCCAGTTCTCGAACGCGTCGAAGAGCGAGCCCGCGCCGGCATAACCTGCTTCGCGGAGCGCATCCGGCCCGCCTCCGCTCGCGCCGGCGACGCGCAACCGAAGATCGCGCAAAGTACGCTGCGCAAGACCTATCAACTCTGGAGTCTGGGAAATAGCCATGCGACCTAGGACGATCTCACGCAGAAGATGTTGCGGAAGATTTCACTCGACGCAAGAGGTCGGCCTCGTCGATTACCTCGACGCCCAACGTCTTTGCCTTCTCGAGTTTGCTGCCAGCCTCCTCGCCGGCGACGAGAAAGTCAGTTGACTTCGAGACAGATCCAGTGACGCGTCCCCCGGCTGCTTCGATCATCGCAGTCGCTTTCGATCTGCTCAGCGTCGGCAGAGTGCCGGTGATCACCACTGTCATTCCACTCAACGGTCCGCCAGCGGCGACGGCGCGAGGCTCCGTAAAAGTGAGGTCGTGCGATCTGAGCTTCTCGACAAGTGCACGACCGGCAGGATTCGAAAAATAGGCGACGACGCCGTTCGCGATTGTCGAGCCGATACCACGGACATTCAGGATGTCGTCAGCCGACGCTGACATCACAGCGTCGAGCGTTCCGAAGTGTTGAGCAAGCAGCTGCGCCGCAATCGATCCCACGTGCCTGATGCCGAGCGCATTCAGAAGTCGACTTAGGGGCTGCGACTTGGATGCCTGAATCGCCGCGATCAATGCATCTGCTCCTTTATCGGCGTAGCCCTCGAGACCAAGCAGTTGCTCACGCGTGAGGCCGTAGAGATCGCCGGGGTCTTTCACCAGCCCCTCTTCGACGAGCTGCTGGATTCGTGCGTAGGAGAGTCCGCGGATATCCATCGCCCCACGTGAGGTGAAGTGGACGAGCCCTTCGAGCTGACGACCAGGACACGCGATGTTCGGACAGTAAATCGCGGCTTCGTCCTCCTCGCGCGTTACAGGCGTCCCGCAT
>DASWCI010000454.1:0-9186 GCA_036390195.1 Gemmatimonadaceae bacterium | reverse complement strand
GCTGACCAAGGTGGCAGCTATCAGGCTTAGAACGTCGGGACGCCAGTGGTGGCGTGATGGCACAGGCAGTTGATTGTGCTCCGATCGGCGCCAATGACGTCCCGACGTAGTGAGGCTGAGAGCTGTCAACTGCAAAGCTCCAGCTGACCTCTTGTTCAGTTGCAGTTATCGCCGGCCTACGTCCCCCGAAGCGCCACATCGACGGCGTACCCATTCTTCGCTAGTAGCATGCGAAGCAGCTCGATCGCGCTCTCGTTCGCGTGTCTAAGAAGCTCGAGCTGACTTCCCGCCGCAGTGAGCTGCGCTCTCGCCTGGCGCTGAATCGCGTCCCGGTCTTCACGCGTGAACGGATTCCACAGTCCGCCACGCTCGTCGTAGGTCTGCATGTCCCTGATCTCGACTGCGATGAGCTTCGCCGGCGGAATGCGGATTCTGATCGTTCGTTTTGCGTGATCGATCGTCACATCCGGATTGTCGCGGAGATCGATGCCGGCGAGCAGTCGTCCCGTCACCACGACCAGCGAGCGCTTCGTCGAGCCGTACCAGGTATTTTCGTAGACGATGACGTCGCGCACCGTAGCTTCGCTGGAGACGAGCTTCGCTACCGCTCGTACCTGCTGAACCACGAGATCGTGGGTGATGCTCGTCTCGTTGCGTCCAAGCAAAGCGCCCGGCACGAGTCGGCTGGCGCAATAACCAAAACCGATCAGAATCAGAAGCGCGATGACGAGCAGTATTACGCCGGGTCCGATAAATCGGCGCGGGCTCTCCTGCATTGGCGAGCTCGGTTGGGATGATGTCATGCCACTTTGATGGGACCGCTGGCAGCCGGGGGAAGGGGGAAGCGGGAAGGGGCAGAAAGATTCCTGAATATACGGCCAAATTGTCCTTTATCCGAAACGTGTGCACTTTTATCGGGTACGCGTATTTGGAGATGAGATGAACGTGCAGCAGTCGATGCCCACTCAGGCCCTTCGTCGGTGGCGCATCATTCCGGTGATCGTAATCGACGACGCGAAAAACGCGCTGCCACTGGCGAGCGCGTTGCTGGATGGCGGTCTACCGATCGCCGAGATCACTCTCCGCACTTCTACTGCGCTCGATTCGCTCCGTCGCATCACGCAGGAACAGCCAGAGATGTTCGCTGGAGCCGGCACCGTGCTCAACGTCAGACAGGCCGAGCAGGCGCGGAAAGCCGGAGCACACTTCGTGATATCGCCGGGATTCAATCGCGCCGTCGTCGATTACTGTCTCGAGCGGGACATGCCGGTTTATCCGGGAGTCGCGACTGCCAGCGAGATCGAAGCTGCGCTCGAATCGGGAATAACTCTGATGAAGGTGTGGCCGATCGAAGCGCTCGGTGGAACCGCGTACCTCAATTTCCTGGGGGGACCATTCGTCGGAGTAGAGTTCAATCCGAGCGGCGGAATCACCGGCGCGAATTTCGAGAGCTACCTCGCGCTCAAGAACGTGGTCGCCGTTGGCGGCTCGTGGCTCGCGCCGCAAGACTGGATCTCAGCGCGACAATTCGAGCGCATTCGCGGCGCGGTTCGCGATACCGTAATGAGGGTCAACGCGCTCGGCGCGTCACGAAAACGGCAGTTCGAGCAAACTACGGGAATGCGCGACGCAAGTGTCCCACGCTAAGCTCGAACTTCGTACCGGTCCAATTCCGTAACTGCAAACTGAAGACTACCGGCTTGGGGCTTTGGGCTTTACGGCTCGGAGCTACGGGCTGCTTCGAGTGGCGTGACGGTTTAGCCCGCAGCCCTCAGCCGGTCCGCCCATAGCCCCGAGCCGGTAGTCTTCAGTTCTGTTGAGCTCCAAATCGCGCGTCAGCTTCGAGGTATCCCGACGGTAACCCCACGTCGAGAAAATCTCCGCGCATGAGGCACCCGGTGAGCCGTCGCCGCTGCAACAACAGCTGCAGGACCGGTATGTCGTCGAGCTCCTCTCCACTTGGGAGTTTTGCCTCCACTTCGTCGATCGTCGCGAATACGCCGGGCTGAAACACGTAGCGCCCTACGCCAGTGAACGCTGTCGCCGCGCCCCTCAGGTCGAACGTCTTCTCGCGAGGACCCTTATCCGGAATGCGCTCGATGATGAACTCGTTGTCCTCTGGATGGCCTGGATATATCGGGGTCGGTCCGTAGCGATCCTTGTTCGCCGCGGTGAGCTTCACTATTGCGACGACGCTCTTGCCGGTTCGGTGATAGACATCGCAGAGCTGCGAGAGACCCGGCGCATCACCGATGAACAGGTTGTCGGCGAGTGCGACCGCCAAGGCAGTTCCTCTGGAGAAACTTCTACCCAGGCGAATGGCATCGGCGAGTCCGCGCGGCTCCTCTTGAATTACGACTTCGACCGCCGTCGGCATACCGGGAGATCCGGCTGCTGATCGAACCGTGGCATCGAGATCGCCTTTCCCCGGTGCCGATACAACCAGCACTTCGTTGATCCCACTCGCCGCGCATTCCTCCATCACTCGCAGCACCATTGGAACTCCACCAATCGGCAACAGCTCCTTCGCCGCGCCGCCGGTGAGCGTCGCCATTCGCGTTCCTTTCCCGCCGCACGGAATCAAAGCCTTTGTCACCGCTGCAAGACTCATTGATTGTTTAGCTCCACTCGCACCCCCTGTGCTGCGTACGTGAGCCACACTTTTGGTTTACGCCTGAAGGATGATTCGTAGGCAGTGCAGAGCTCGTCTTTCGCGTCGTTTAGCGCGTCGAAATCACCGACGGCAATCGCGCATCCTCCCCACCCCGCGCCAGTCAGCCGTGCACCTCTCACGCCAACAATCTTCCTCGCATTGTCGACGAACCAATCCAGCTCTGGCGTCGAGCATTCGTATTGAGTTCGCAGCGACTCGTGCGATGCGTACAGCGTCTCGCCGGACACCGAGCCCGACTTCTTCAAACTCGCTACCAGTGCTTCGACGCGGAGGTTCTCCTCCGTCACGTGAAGAGCGCGTTTCTCGAGCGTGGCAGGCAAGTGGGCGTCGCGAACTTCGTCAGGATGAGCGGCTGCGAGATTCTCGAGTTCCGGATCACGTTGACGAAGCAGTCGCAGCGCCTCGTCGCACTCTTCTCGACGCTGATTGAACTGCGAGGTGCGCAGCGATCTCGGAATAGCCGTGTCGAAGATCAGCACCGCCTCTTTCATCGGTACCTGCTCCACGTCGAGAGTGTCGCACCAGACGTGAAGCGAGTGACCCTTAACGCAAAGCGCGGACGCAAACTGATCCATCACTCCGACGGCTACGCCGACGAACTGATTCTCGACATTCCATGAAAGCAGTGCGAGGTCCTTCAACGCTCTCTTGTCGAGGACGAGCGCAGCGAGCGAGACACACGTTGACAGCTCGAGCGCGGCCGAGGAGCTGAGCCCGGAGGCGGATGGAAGGTCGCTGGTGACGACAGCCGCGATTTGCGGCAACCGCGCATCTCGAGATGGGAACGCGGCACATATCCCGGTTACGTAGTCCCACCACTGTCCGCTGCGCAGTATCGCTTGCATGTCGAATTCCGCCGAGACCGACTGCTTTTCCGAAACGACTCTGCTCAGCGTCTCATTCGGCCTCGCTTTGATTGCGACATAGATTCGACGATCGATTGCCATCGGCAGCACCTGACCGCCGTTGTAATCCAGGTGCTCGCCAATGACGTTCACCCTGCCCGGCGCAGAAGCGATTACATCCGGTTCTGCGGCAAACGTCTCGTGGAAATAGTGACGCGCGTGATCGGCGTTCATTCGACTCTGTTCGGCAGGCACACGTGTTGAATTGTACTGGGCAGTGAATGAATGCTATCGTTATGAAATGACGGTCGCGACGCCGGCAACCACCCAATACATCCGCCGACTCGGCGTGTTCGATACGACCATGGTCGTCATCGGTGGCATCATCGGTGCCGGGATATTCCTGAATCCGGCAATCGTCGCGCAGCGGGTACACACCGCACCTTTCATTCTCACAACTTGGGTGATTGGAGGCGCTGTCGCGCTCGTCGGCGCGCTCTACTTTGCCGAGCTCGGGGCGCGAAGACCACAAGCCGGCGGCGGCTATGTGTATTTGACTGAGGTGTTTGGGCCCCTGCCTGCCTTCATGTACGGATGGACGTTTCTGTTCATTATCAATAGTGGCGGCATCGCAGCTGTCGCTGTCACCTTTGCCCGTTACGCCGTCGATCTGTTTGGGCTTTCGACCACTTTTGTCAAACCGTTCGCAGCAGGTCTATTGGTGGCGTTGGCCGGCGTCAATTATTTCGGCGTTCGATCCGCCAGCATCACGCAGAACATCTTCACTGTTCTGAAGTTGGTGGCGCTCACAGCGCTGATTGCCGGCGGTATCTTTTTCGCCGGCAACGCGATTCATCCAGTGTCGCAAACCGCGGGCGAGTCCATTGAAGGCTTCGACACCATTCGAGCGCTGGGTTACGCACTGATTCCCGTTCTGTTCGCCTATGGCGGCTGGCAGTACTCGAATAACATCGCCAGCGAGATCGTCGATCCCGAGCGAACGATCCCGAAAGCAATGACGATCGGCATAAGTGTCGTCGTCGCCGTGTACGTTCTTGCCAACGTTGCGTATCTCAGAGTGCTCGGCGCCGATGGTCTGGCCGCGAGCCTGGCGCCGGCCGCGGATACTATGCGAGTGGTGATGGGGCCGATCGGCGGCGCGTTGATGGCGGCGGGAATCGTCGTCTCGACCATCGGGTTCGTGAACAGTGGGATTCTCTCCGCTCCGCGCATGCTGCAGGCGATGGCGGCGGACGGACTGTTTTTTCGATTCGCAGCGAAGCTGCATCCTCGCTATCACACGCCGGCGGGAGGAATAGTGCTCCAGGCAGTGTGGGCGATCGCGCTCGTTCTCTCGGGTACCTACGGTCAGCTGCTCGACTATGTCGTGTTTGGCGACTGGATATTTTTTGGGCTCATTGTCGCGACCGTCTTTGGGTATCGTCGTCGGGACGCAACCAATGTGTCGGGCGCAGCGGGCGCGGCGGTCGGAGCAAGCACGTACCGCGCACCCGGATTTCCGATCTTGCCGGCACTCTTCGACATCATCGCCGCCTTCGTCGTAGTGAGCGTAATCTGGTCGAATCCGCGCAACGCTGCGCTGGGTGTCGTGCTGATGGCACTCGGAATTCCCGCATTTCTTTTCTGGCGGCGACAGAATCGGTTGTCAGTCGTGGCGACCGCCGAATGAGAGCATTTCCGCCGAGCATTCGCGGGACGCGGCCGTTGGAGAGCAGTTATCTCGAGTGGGCGAAGGCCCACGGCGCTGTCACCTACAATTTGGCGATCAGCGGCGTACCTCCTCTGGACGTCAGCCTCGTCTCGCCTTCGGTCGATGATTTCACAATGGTGACTGACAACGAGTACGGCTGGCCGCCACTGCTGGAGCGCATCGCGAAGCGGTACGACGTGGCCGCGGAATGCGTCGTGCTCGCGCACGGCACGTCGATGGCGAATCACCTCGCCTGTGCTGCTGTTCTTGAGCCGGGAGACGAAGTGCTGATCGAAACACCGGGCTACGATCCTCTCCGCGCAGTGCCGGAGTATCTGCAGTGCGACGTGCGGATATTCGAGCGACGCGAGGATGACGGCTATCGCCTTGACATGGATCGGATCGAGCGAGCACTGACCCCGCGTGTGCGCCTCGTGATTATCTCCAATCTTCACAACCCGAGCGGTGTGCTGACTCAACAGCGCGAGTTGGAGACTCTCGCGGCGCTGGCCGATACCTACGATGTGCGGGTACTGGTCGACGAGGTTTATCTCGAGTGGCTGTATGGCCTAAAGGACGAACCCCATTCGGCGATAAATCTTTCGACGCGGTTCGTGACGACGCGGAGTCTGACGAAGGCGTACGGTCTTGGTCCGTTGCGGGCGGGCTGGATTCTGGCGGAAGCTCGTCTCGCCGATCGGATGAAGCGGCTGAATGGACTCTTCACCAGCTCGATGTCGCACCCGACCGAGCGACTCGCTGCGCGTGTACTCGACCACGCTGGACAACTTCTTCAATCGCAGCGCGAAAGAGTTTCGCGCAACCGGAAGACCGTCACCGCGTTTATTGACGGAAATCCAAAACTGTCGTGGGTGCGACCAGAAGCAGGAACGGTGGGATTCGTTCGCCTGCAGAGGGGGGACGTGGATCATCTGGTCGAGCGATTACTAGCCGAGTACGACACGCTGGTCGTGCCGGGACACTTTTTCGGGGCGCCGGATCATTTTCGAGTTGGGTACGGGATGGATGCCGCTGTACTTCAAGAAGGGCTGAAGCGATTGGACGCGGCGCTGGCCAGGTCTTGAAGCTTGAAGATCAACTGCAACTGAACGGGCGGGAGGCGTCAGCCTCAAGGCGCGAGGCGTTAGGTCACTACGTCGGGACGTTACTCGCGCCCTTCGGAGTACAACCAACTGCTTGTGCCGTACGATAAGTAGGAGCGTCCCGACGTCGTGACCTCTAGCCTGGCGCCAGCTACGCTGACGCCTCCCGCCCGTTCAGTTGCAGTTCTACTAAGCCCCGTGCGCCCCAGGCGATCCCGGAGAACGATCTCTCCCTCTGACAATGTCGACTCTGAGCTCGTACCACCCATCAGCCTGGTAGTACTGCACGCGAATGTCGTGGTGACCACCGCGAAGCTCAGCGAAGTCGAGCGCAGTTTCGTGCGGCGCCCAGTCATCGATGACGAGTGCGCTATCGATCCACACGCGCACTCCGTCGTCGCTCAGAGTCCGGAGTGTGTACTCGCCGGGCGCGAGCTCGACGCTGCCTGTCGCCTCGAGTGCAAAGAATTCCCGCGGCACTTCCGCACGCAGCGCGCGGTACCCCTCGAAATCGAGGCGCGGTGCGTTCAAAGAGAGAATAGGCGTAGCGGCGCTGAATGCGACTGGTGACGCTGGGTCCTTGCGCAGATTGCGAGTACTATCGCTCCATTTGTAGAACCGCACGCTCCAATCGATCGGTGGCTCGAAGCGTGAATACGAGAACCGATACGGAGTGCCCGCAGTCCGGCGCTCGCCGCGCGGAGAGACCGTTGCGGCGCCGATGTACTCCAGCGTCAGATCCCAGGCGCCGACCGAATCAGGCTTCGGCGTAACGAGAATGGTGTCGGCCATTCGGCCGGAGGTCGGCGTCACGGCGGCCGTTCCGCGCTCACCCACCCCCCGCCATCGACCTGCAGGACCGAGTACGCGAAGACGAAGCGGCGATCCGTGAGAGCTGTCGACGGGCCAGAGTTTCGGCGAGCGCCAGTCGTACGGACCCCATTCATCGACAATGATGGCCGAGCGTGGCCAGCGAGCCATGGATGTCGCGGGAGCACGCGAGGGCATGAAGCCGTTCTTCAATGGTGGCGGCGCGAGGCCAGCATACTCGGGCGGGATGCGCAGCGTTTTCGGAATTCTCGAGGATGTGCGGGCGCTCACAGTGTTTCTCACCAGCTCGTATTTCGTCGAATCGCGCACGACCAGTAACGAATCGACCGCCACGAACCAGTTGTTGCCGATGCTCAGTCCCATCGTGCTCGCTGCTCGCACGCCGACGCGATTGCCGCTGAAAAGATTGGTCTCGATCCTGTAGTCGCGACTGCGCGTGTCGCGATGCTTCGGGTAGCCCCACTCCGACGGCTCGATCACATCTCCCCACACTCTGATCGCCGTCGAATCGCTCGAGAAAGTATTCCAGGCAATGAGATTGTCCTGACCGTGCTCGATCGCGATCCCAGTGCGATTGCGCAGGAAATGATTACCGACAATGCTCGAGTTGAAGCTGTACCCGCCCCACACGCCATACTCGCAACCTTCGACGCGATTATCGCTGAATGTGTTGCGACTGAAGGTCGCCTCGATTCCGTTAGCCGGCGCGAAGCTGAAATCGTTGCCGTAAAAAAGATTGTCGTTCGCGCCGCCGGCGCCGGTGTCCATCGTGCTCTGTCCCGCCCAGAGAAAGACTCCGTCGCCGCCGTGGGTCATCGAGCTGTAGGCGACGATATTCTTCGAGCTCTGCTCGTAGATCAAAAGATCGGCGGCGTCCTGACCGCGTCGATAAAATCCTTCACTGTATCCGCGCACGTCGTAATCAACCCGATTGTGCACGATCCTGTTGCTATTCGATCGGTACAGGCCGATTCCCACCCCGGAATTGAACGAGAAGTTGTTGTTCCAGATGATGAGCCCGATACTCCGCACCAGCATCAGCCCGTTCATGCCCTGCGTCACGGTGTTGCCGCGGATCTCGCCGCCCTCGACGTCGCTCAGGTACGCGCCGGCGCCGTAACGGAGCCACTCGTCTTTCTCGTTGTGATGGAACGAGAGCCAGTCGATGAGACTCTCGTGCTCGATCACACTGTATAGCCTCGGCTTCCAGTTGTAACTGAGATCGTTGTCGAGGAGCGACAGGTTGTGGGTGCCCAGCGCGAGAATGCCGAACTTGTAGCCGCGGATGTGCGCGTTGAGTATGCGTATGTTCGTTCCGCCTTCGACGCGGATCGCAATGCCGGTCGCGACATCAGGATTCGCGTCGAGCGCCGTGCCCTCCATTGTCGCTCCAGCGAAATCGACTGTGATGCTATCACCGCGGATTCTGATGACGGAGGAGTCAAGCGGACCTGGTGCAGCTAACTGATAGATGCGTGGCGCGATGCGCGCGGATTGGGTGATCACGAGTCCCTGGCGCAGCTCGATGATCGGTACGGCGGACGCGCGTGGCGCTGGTTGCGCTTGCCCAATTGTCGAAACCGTGACCGCGGCCGCAAACAGACGGAGCGTGAGCGTGCCTCGACGACGTTGTCGCGTAGAGAACGTTTTCATGACTAGACAAGTTGTTCGCTGATGAACGGCTGGGAAAATTAGCTCTTGCCGGGGCGTCCGGCGCCCGTATTATTGGCGCGCGTCACAATCCAGGAGGCGAGGCGTGGCCCACCGACTTACGCTCCTCACTCTGCTGGGATTGTCTGGATCTCTCGTCGCGCTCTCTAGTCCGCACGAGACGTTCAACACATCCCCATTCCGAGCGCGCGCGATCATTCCGCGCGATGGTGACGCCGCAGATCCTCCCGTCCTGGTCAACATCTCGAAGCTTCCCAAGACAGTCGAGGCGAACCTCACCGCCGCTGTGACGACGCTCTCGCTGCAGCCGGGTGTCACGAGCGAAGTGTTCGCCTACAACGGACACGTCCC
>DASWCI010000453.1:0-23951 GCA_036390195.1 Gemmatimonadaceae bacterium | reverse complement strand
GCTGACCACCTATGCGACGTCGGGCGCGATCAGCTCCGTTCCTGCCGGCACCGTGAATCTCCTGCTTTACACCGCGTTCATTGGAAGTGGTGCCCCACCGCCGCCACCGCCGCCGCCACCGCCGCCGCCGCCGCAAACATCGACGGCCAGCTTCACCAAGAATTGTTCCGGGCTTACGTGCAGCTTCGACGCGAGCAGCTCGAGCGGCGCCACGTCGTACGACTGGAATTTCGGTGATGGCGCCACCGCCTCCGGTCTCACAGCGTCACACACCTTTGTGGGGCGCCATAGCTACACGGTAAGTCTCACGACGCAACCTGGCCCTTCGACGGCCACGAAGTCGGTGATCTGCAACTGGTGGAAGTGCAACTGACGGCGGATGTAGCGCGAACGATCTGAGGATTCTCGCGTCGTAGCTGTTCTGCAAAGTGAAGCGCCCGGCCATCGACTTGTGCCGGGCGCTTTCTTGTGGTCGACCCTACACGGGCTGGCGCGTCTGCTCCCGCCACGCCTGCGCGCGCAGCAGCAGCGCGCCGAGTCCAAGCACTGTGGCGATCAGCGTGATGAAACCGCCGACGAATGGCACAATCCCGATCAAGATCAGGAGCAGACCGCCAACGAGAAAGTTGACGACCACCCCCTGACGCCCAGTGCGCGCGCGAGCGCCAAGAATAAGGCGGCCGAGCCAAATGGCGACCGCGAGGCGACCAAGGTAGAGCAGTGCGACATAAATGGCCACGGTGAGCAGCGCCAGTGGCATTCCAATAATCGTGATCAATGCGATGCAGGCAGCAATCGGCACGAGGATCAGCCAACCGACGCCAAATAGCGCCGAGCGGCCCGGACTCAACCCTAGTATGTCCGATGCCTCAGCTGCAAACCGCGGCAGAAGAGCGACTGCGACAGCTCCTGCCACGAGGAAGCCGAGCGTCAGGAGCACACGGAACCCGCTGGGACCCCGTCTCACGGGCAGTGCGGTAATCGTGCCGGACACACGCGCAGCCGGGTCGATTTGGACCTTGTCTCGGGGAACGCGATAACGCAGGCTCCCCGCGATCTGAGCTCGCGGTCCGAGACGAAGACTCCCTGCCGAGATCTCGACATCGCGACCGACAGGTCCGTTCAGCGTGACGTTTCCCCCCGCTGCGAGCAGGCCTCCCTGCAATGCGCCCTTGACCCAAATCGTGCCGCCTACGAGGTAGACGTTTCCCGCAACTGCCGCTGCTGAATCCAAGTCGATGTCACCGCCGGCAATAGTCGCATTCCGTTCGACCGCTCCTTTTAGAAAAATCCGGCCCCCGGCGGCGCGGACTGAGCCATGAATTCGTCCACCGATTGTTTGCTTACCACCCACGCCGAGATAATCACCGCCAGCCGATCCCGAGAAGTTCACATCGCCACCGGCGAGAATTGCATCGCCAGGAACGCTGTCAGTGACGTTCGGGGCCGACCCGCGCGCCAGCACATCTTCGCCGTTTCGCTTTGTCTCGTTTTCAGGCCGCGTGCGATTGCACGCGAAAGTTGCCGCCATTAACACAGGTCCCAACAACACCAACCGGAAATGAGAGCTAGTCTGGAACACCATTGGATCCCTCCGAGCGGGAGGCACGACGGGGACGCGACTATTCGTGGAACTGAGTCGGACTTAGAATTTGCTGTCCCCCTTCCATTTTGCCACCATCACTAATGCCATCTCGCCCTTACGTTCTGGCCGAATCCAACTGGAAAGCGGTAAAGGACACACAGTTCGAAGTCGCCATTCTCCCGTGGGGCGCGACCGAGCCGCACAACTACCATCTGCCTTACGCCACCGACAATTACGAGACGGGCGCGCTGGCCGAGCGCGCGGCGGAGATCGCGTGGACCAAAGGCGCGAAAGTAATCGTGCTGCCGACCGTTCCGTTCGGCGTCAACACCGGACAGATCGACCTCAAGCTCGCCCTCAACATGAATCCGAGCACGCAGCTCGCGCTGCTGACTGACATTGCGTCGGCGATCGCTGGTCAGGGCATCAGGAAGTTGCTGATCCTGAATGGGCACGGCGGCAATGATTTCAAGCAGATGATTCGTGAGCTTCAGCCCCGTCTGGATCTCTTCATCTGCACGATCAACTGGTGGACGTGCGTCAAGAGCGCCGAGTACTTCGACGAGCCGGGCGACCACGCCGGTGAGATGGAGACGAGCCTCATGATGTCGCTGGAGCCGGATCTGCTTCGGCCGCTGTCCGAGGCGGGCGCCGGCAAAGCAAGAAAGTTTCGCATCGCGGGTCTTCGCGACGGATGGGCGTGGGCGCCACGTCAGTGGAATAAAGTCACCGACGATACTGGAACCGGAGATCCCGCCGCATCCACCGCACGAAAGGGCGAAAAGTTTCTTCAAGCGGTGACGGAACGAATCAGCGGGTTTCTGGTCGACCTCGCCACAGCAGACCTGCGCAACATGTACGAGTAGCCTTCGCTGTCAGATTCTATCAGCCCACGGCGAAAGGCTGCTTGCTGGCGACAAAGTGCGCAACCGCCCGGAGAGAACCGAGGTTTTCCTCGCTGATCTCACAGTTCGAGACATGAACACCGAACTCTTCCTCAACGAAGGTGATCATCGCCGCCAACTTCTTCGAATCGACGGCGGCTCTATCGAACAACCTGTCGTCCTCGGCCGGCACAAAACCTTGTTGCTGGTACAATGAATTGTCCCGCACGAAGGCCCGAACTCGGGACAGGATGACGGATTCTGAGACGCCTGGTGTGAATTCAGTTTCGTGTGTCAACATGGTCGGCTCGCGGAGGATGCCTGGACGAAGAGGAAGGCGCAGGGTGCAAGCTTGGCACCGCCAGCTCATCAGTTACTCCCGTCTGGCAAGTTTTAGCTAAGATCTGCAACAACAACGACATACGCAGACCAATTACGTCGCCATTCGCCCCCGTTAGCGTACGAAGTGTGGTGCGTCTGCCACAGCGATTGATGGCGTCCGATGTCGAACGGAGCTCAGACCACGATGTTCAGCAACCGCCCCGGAACGAACACGACCTTCCTCGGCGCACCGACAACGAACTTCGACACGGCCGGGTCGGCGAGAGCAGCGACGAGCGCGGCCTTCTCGATAATGTCAGGGGCGACCATCACCCTGCCGCGAACCTTGCCGTTCACCTGAACGACGAGCTCGATCAAATCCTCCGCCGCGAGCGCCGCATCGAAGGTTGGCCACGCCGAGTCGAACACGCTCGCCGTTCCGCCGGTTTGCTCCCACAGCTCTTCGGCGATGTGCGGCGCAAATGGTGACACCAGCGCGATGAGCGGAAACACCTCGTCGCGATGGGGCGTTCGTTCTCCCCTACGAAGAACGTTCATGTACTCCATCATCGCGGCGATCGCGGTGTTGTAGCTCAGTCGCGGAATGTCTTCGCTGACTTTCCGAATAGTCTGATGCAGCTTGCGCATCACTGAGTGATCCGGCTCCCCATCGCTGGACATGCTCTGAACCGACGCGAACAGTCTGTCGAGAAAGCGCCGCGTCCCTGAGATGCTCTGATCGCGAAAATCTCCGCCCTGGTCGTACGGCCCGAGGAACATGAGGTACATGCGGAATGCATCGGCACCCCAGTGCTCGAGGTACTCGTCGGGGTTCACGATGTTGCCCTGAGTCTTCGACATCTTCGCGCCTTCGCGGATGATGTGACCGTGCGCGCGAAAGCGCGTGAAGGGCTCCTCGAAATCGAGCTGCCCCGCGTCGTGCAGAGCCATGGTGATGAATCGCGAATACAAGAGATGCAGCACAGCGTGCTCGTTACCTCCTATGTACGACGTAACGGGCAGCCACTTCCTGGTGACATTCTTCTCGAATGGCACGTCGTCGCGCCCGACGCTCGGATAGCGGAGGAAATACCAGGCGCTGTCCAGGAAAGTGTCCGACACGTCTGTCTCGCGCCGTCCTGTCTTGCCGCATTTCGGGCACTCGACGAGGTACCACTCTTTATGTCGCGCCAGCGGCGAGACACCGGAATCGTCGGGCTTGAAGTCCTCGATGAATGGCAGCACGACGGGCAGGTCTTTTTCCGGCACCGGCACGGTGCCACACGACTCACAGTAGATGATGGGAATCGGCGGACCCCAGTACCTCTGACGCGAGATGCACCAGTCGTGGAGACGATAATGAACGACGGGCTTGGCAGACCCAGCCTTCGCCAGGAATTCCACGATTGCCTTCTTCGCGTTCTCGACGCGGAATCCATCGAACACGCCTGAATTGACGAGCGTGCCGGATTCGCACTGCGTGAACGCTTCGTGGAGCGGTGTATTTACGTCCTCGCGCTCTCCGCAAACGACGCGAATTATCGGTAGGTCGAACTTCTTCGCGAACTCGAAATCGCGCTGATCGTGTCCCGGCACACCCATGATGGCGCCGGTGCCATACTCCATCAGCACGTAATCTGAGATCCAGATCGGAATTTCCTTTTGCGTCGCCGGATTTATGGCGTACGATCCGGTGAAGACCCCTGTCTTCTCGGTGCTCGTTTTCCGCGTAATGATGTCCCGCTTCTTCGTTTTCTCTCGGTACGCGCTCACGTCGCGCAGCTCCCCGGACTTCGTGAGTCGCTCGACGAGCGGATGCTCCGGGGCGAGAACCATGTACGTCGCGCCGTAGATCGTGTCCGGACGAGTGGTGAAGACGCGAATCCCGCACTCCCTGCCATCCGTATCGCGCGTCTCGAACGCCAGGTCTGCTCCTTCCGACTTGCCGATCCAATTGTGCTGCGCCGTCTTCGTCGACTCCGACCAATCGATGTGCTCGAGATTCTCCAGCAGTCTCGGAGCGTAATCGCTGATGCGGAAGAACCACTGCTCGAGCAGACGCTGCTCAACGGGTGTCTGGCTCCGCTCGCACAGTCCACCGATTACCTGCTCGTTGGCGAGCACTGTCTTGCAGTCGGGACACCAGTTGACTGCTGCCTGTTTTTTGTAGGCGAGACCCTGCTTGAACAGCTGCAGAAAGAGCCACTGCGTCCACTTGTAGTAACTGGGATCCGTGGTCGCGAGGCGGTAACGCCAATCGACCATGAGTCCCGCGTTTTCAAGCTGGCGCTGGAAGTTGGCGATGTTCCGCGGGATGAGATCCATCGGATGCTGCCCAACCTTGAGCGCGTAGTTCTCCGAATGAATCCCGAATGCGTCATAGCCAAGTGGCTCGAAGACGTTGTGTCCCATGAGCCGCTGGAATCGTCCATAAATGTCGTTCCCCGTGAACGCGAAAAGATTCCCGACGTGGAGTCCTTCGGCGGACGGATAGGGGAACATCATGAGTGCATAAAACGGCCGCTGCGCGCGCTGGAGGTCGGTGTGGTTCGTCCCACGCTCCTGCCAGATGCGCTGCCATTTCCGCTCGATCACCTCGGGGTCGTAGGCGAGGGGTGGGGCAGATGAAGGCAGCGGGTCGTTGCGTGTTGCCGAGTTGTCCATTTGTACAAACTAGCGGCTCAGCGACGGAGATTCATCTGCCGCCGCGGCTGACAAAGTCGTTCCACAATCGCTCTCAAAGATGACAGCAACGCCGCTACCCGTCGCTCCGCGCTCTGCCTCCGGCTTCCTCAAGCCGGTGTTCAGTGCGTTGCAGCGGCGCGCGCTGAAGGCGAGCATCGTTTTTGGATCTGTATTTCTCATCGGGCTCGGCGCCATTTGCTGGCAGCTGTATCGCCTGATTCCCCCGGGAACGCGTCAGGAAATACTGTCAGTCGACGGCGTGCTGATCGCCCTGGTTATTGCCTTCCTTTGGATCGCGGTCGCCCTCGCCACTACTGTCGCGGCTGCATTGATCTTCGTTCGGCAGCACGTGAGTGGTCCGGCAGCGGAGCTGGCTCGCACGCACGAAGCGATCGCCAGGGGAGATCTCTCCAGCAGTTACAATCCGGCTGCTTCCAACAAAGCGGTCGATCGCCTCACTCGCTCGACGATATCGATGCTTACCGAGCTGCGAGGCGTCGCGAGCAAGATGCGGAGCTCCGCGAAGGGCAACAGCCAGCTGGCGTCGCGGATTTCAGCAGCTTCGGTCTCAGCCGCTGCGGCCGCACGGGAGGGCGCGGCGACGACGAACGCACTCAGTCAGGAAGCAGTCGCACGCGAGCGCGCGATCAAGGAACTGACCTCGGAAGCCACGAAGCTCATGGAAATATCCGGGAACCTGCGCGAAGCCTCACAGGAGGGCCTGCGGCGCGACAAAGCGCTGCGACAGTTGGCGCGGGAGAACCGGGTGCGTCTCGAGCGAACGGCATCATCACTCCAATCCCTCGCTTCCGACGCGCTCGAGAGCGCTGAAGGAATCGACGCAATTTCGGCGGCAGTGGACGAGATCGGCGCCTTCCTTGTGCTGGTGCAGAAGATAGCGCGGCAGTCGAAGCTTCTCGCTCTCAACGCCGCGATGGAAGCGGCGCGCGCCGGAGAGCACGGTCATGGTTTCGCGGTCGTAGCAAGCGAAGTGCGACGGCTCGCGAGCAGCTCCGCCGAAGCCGCGCAGCGAACTACGTCGCTTGTACAAGAGATGCTCGACAGCGTCAATCACTCGCGCGAGTCCACTACTCGCAATTTGTCTACCGTCGAGCAGGTACTCGAAGCAACTCGCGCTGGCCGGCAGGCATTGGCCAGGGTCGAAGAGGGTACCGTCGAAGGCGAGGACTTGAGCGGCAGAATCGAGAAGGCTGTTCGCGAAGCGAACGATCTCATCTCACTGATGACGCAGCGTCTGGCCGATCTGTCCTACGGAACGACCGCGTTCTCGCGCGCGATGCATCAGGTTGCTGTCTCCGACGAGGAGCATAGCAAGAGCATCAATGACATCGCAGCATCAGCGAGCGCGCTAACTGAAGCAGCGGCACAAATCTCGGAACTGGTCGGCACCTTTAAGCTCGGCGGCACCTGACCGCTGGCATCTCGGGCCTTTCCGAACGCGCGAACTTGAACGGCATCGGAACGAGCCGAGCTCCGCTTGAATCAGCAACGGCGTAGCGATAGCCCTCGTAAGCGCTAGCCGACCCGAAACGCCCATCCTTGGACAGCGCATAAAACTGCAAGTCGAATAGCGGTCGGCCTTTCGGATCGAGCAGGCGTCGCTCCGTCATAGCGATCACTCTCTCGATCGTCTTCATGCAGGCCTGATCGGGCGACATGCCCTGCCGCATGAATTCGACAATCAGAAACGCTCCGCAGACTTTGATGTTTGCCTCGCCCCGCCCGGTCGATCCAGCGGCGCCAACGGTGTTGTCGCAATACTGACCGGCTCCGACGATTGGTGAATCACCAACTCTTCCTGGAAGCTTCCAGGAGAGTCCGCTGGTAGTGGTAACGGAGGATATGTCTCCGCGAGCATTTACGGCGTTCATATTGATCGTCCCCGTCGTGAACTTCACGTGGATCGGATCGTCGAAAGACAGTTCCGCTGTTGGAGGTACCGATGGAGGTGGCACGCTGTCACTTCGTGCGTCGAGCCAGTTATCTAAGGGATTCAAGCACGCCTTCCAGCGCAGCCAGTCGCGCCGGCTCTTCTCGGTGAGAAGATTCTGCTCCTTAAATCCCATCTCAAGTGCAAACTTCTTCGCTCCAGCGCCGACCAGCATGATGTGATCTGTATAGTCCATTACTGCCTTCGCGACGAGAGATGGTGTAGCGATATCCTCGAGCGCACCAACGGCTCCGGCTCGCTTGGTTGGTCCGTGCATGCACGAAGCATCCAGCTGCACTACCCCTTCTTCATTCGGCAAACCGCCCAGTCCTACCGACTGATCTTCCGGATCGAGCTCCTGGATGTTGACCCCAGCGATGATGGCGTCGAGCGTGTCGGCATTTTGTCGGACGATCATATCGTAGGCGCGCGCAACGCCGCGGATCCCGTTAGCTGATGCAACCACTACGGGCGGCCCGGCGAATTCCGAGGAGCTCGAGCCGTACGAAGACGCCTCTAAAACATCGGCGCGAGCCTTCCGATTGAGTGTAACTCCTGCTGCCGCAGCAACACCAACGCGAACGAACTTCCGCCTAGAAATCGCCACTGTAATTCCTCCGGAAAAGCTGAATAGCTCCTAGCTGCAAAGCTTAGCGCTCCCCGCTTCCGTTTTGTGGATGCCAGTCGTAGCGCGCGAATCCGTACGCCGAGAGTATCAATCCTTGTATATCCTCACCGTAATCTTGCCATCGCTGGTGACCCAAGCGCGGTACATCCCCTCGGTATTGAATGGCGTCGCAATGTTTCCCTTGCGATCCATCGCGATCACTCCACCTCCACCGTGCTGGGCGACGAGCTCCTTCATCACGACGTCGTCAGCCGCTTGCTGTAAGGACACTCCCGAGTAGCGAACCCGCGCGCAGATGTCGGCAGCGACGTTATTGCGAATGAAAAACTCACCATCGCCCGTACCCGACACCGCGCAGCTCAGATTGTTGGCGTAAGTCCCCGCGCCAATGATTGGGGAGTCGCCAACCCGGCCATACCGCTTCATTTCCGTCCCTCCGGTGGATGTGCCCGCAGCGAGATTCCCAGCCTTGTCCAGGGCGACGGCGCCAACCGTTCCGAAATGGTTTCCCTCACCGGGAAGCGCAGTTGTCTTCCCACTGTCTGCCCTCGCCTTCGCTGCCTCGAACCCTCGCCAGCGCCGCTCCGTCCAGAAATAGTACGGAGGAACCAGCTTCACCCCCTGCGCCTTCGCGAATTCCTCGGCGCCCGATCCAACCATCATTACGTGCGGTGATTTCTCCATCACCATCCGGGCAAGCGAGATCGGATTCTTGACGTGCTCCACCGCCGCTACCGCACCCGCGCCCAACGTCTTTCCATCCATGATCGACGCGTCGAGCTCATTGACCCCGTTGGCGGTGAAGACGGCCCCCTTCCCCGCGTTGAACAGCGGACAATCCTCCATGATCCTGATCGCCGCTTCCACTGCATCGAGACTGCTGCCACCGCGCTGCAGTATCTGGTATCCGGTACGCAACGCAATCGTCAAAGTGTCGATGTACGCCTTTTCCATCACCGGTGTCATGCGGGAACGGAGGATCGTTCCCGCGCCGCCGTGGATCACCATTACGTAGGCAGGTGCGGATGCTGCTTGTGATTGAACGGAAGCAGGAAGACCGAGCGACAGCAGGAGAGGGCCGGCACATGAGGCCAGTCGCAAAAGCGAGCGGAGCATATTCGGTGCGGGTGGGGGACGAGGTGACGCCCGCATCCACAGGCAGGCGCGTGACTTCAATAAGGTATGTGGTCTTTATAGCTTCCCGCTACACATGAAGTCCTCGCACCCATCCAGACGGGGGAAGCTCCGTCTCGAGGCAGCCGACGCCCCACGAGTCGATCTCGCCGGACCAACTCGTCGAGAGCGTGACATGCTTGGCGAGCGCGATGTGCCGGCATCGGCGTTGTATGGAATCCAGACACTGCGGGCGATCGAGAATTTCGCGATCAGTGGAATCGAGATTCGTGAGTTTCCGACGTTCGTCGCCGCGCTCGCCAGCGTGAAAGAAGCGGCGGCGCTCGCCAATCTCGAGATGAAGCTCCTCGACCGCGAAATGGTCGATGCGATTTCGCAGGCCGCCGGCGAGATCAGAGAAGGTCGGCACCACGAACACTTCCGTGTCGACATGATCCAGGGCGGCGCTGGAACTTCGACCAACATGAACGCCAACGAGGTGATGGCGAATCGGGCGCTCGAGATCCTCGGCAAGAAACGCGGGGAGTACGAGATCGTTCACCCGAACAATCATCTCAATCTCAGCCAGTCGACGAACGATGTGTATCCTACGGCGGTGAAGCTCGCGCTTCACACCAGCATCTCCGATTTACAATTGGCGATGATTGCCCTCGCCGCCGCGTTTCTGCACAAGGGTGAGGAGTTCAGCTCCTTCATCAAGATGGGACGCACTCAGCTCCAGGATGCCGTTCCGATGACGCTCGGCCAGGAATTCAATGCCTTCGCGCACACAATGCTCGAGGACGTGGACCGGCTCGGCGAGGCACAGGCGCTCATTCGTGAGATCAACATGGGCGCGACGGCGATCGGCACCGGCATCAACGCGCCGCCTGGATACGCGGAGAGCGTGCGCAGACATCTCGAGCACATCACCGGGCTGCCGCTGATTACGGCGCCGGACCTGGTCGAAGCCACCGCGGATACGGGCGCGTTCGTTCAGCTCTCCGGAGTGCTCAAGCGATGCGCGGTGAAGCTCTCCAAGATCTGCAACGACCTGCGGCTGCTAAGCTCCGGTCCGCGCGCCGGACTCGGGGAAATCAATCTTCCGCCGATGCAGCCGGGCTCGTCGATCATGCCGGGCAAAGTCAACCCGGTGATTCCGGAGATGGTGAATCAGGTTTGCTTCGACATCATCGGCGGCGATGTCACTGTGACGATGGCGGCGGAAGCGGGACAGCTTCAGCTCAACGTGTTCGAGCCGATTATCGCGTTCAGACTACTCAGCGGAATGACTTACCTCGCCCGCGCCTGCAAGGTCCTTCAGGACCGTTGCATCGAAGGAATCACCGCCAATCGCGAGCGGATGCAACATTTCGTCGAGCAGTCTGTTGGCGTGATCACTGCTCTCGTGCCAGTGCTCGGGTACGAAGCGACGACCGAGATCGCGAAGGAAGCGCTCGAGAGCGGACGTGATGTTTACGATCTCGTTTGCGAGCGGGGGCTGATGACGCGCGATCAGCTCGACCGCTTGCTCAATCCGGAGGCGATGACGGCGCCGAGAACGACTCCCCCAATCGACGAGTGAAGGTTACCTTCTACGTGCTTTGACCTCCAAACACGACGAGAACAGGATTTCCTGCGCATGAAAGGTTCTGACCGCCCGCTCCTACGGCGGCTTACATCTTACACATTGGTCGCCGCACTCGCCGTCGCGGCCATCTCCTGCAACGAAGCACATCCCAACACCACGCTCGTCCCGCATTCGGATCTGGGACGCGAGATCGATTTCCTCTGGGATCGTCTGCTGCTGCTCGGCACGATCGTCTTCATTCTCGTCGAAGGCGCTCTCATCTACATAGTCTTCCGATATCGCCACAGAGAGAATCAGGGCGCGCCGCCACAGACTCACGGCAGTACGAAGCTCGAGATAACGTGGACGCTCATTCCCGCCGTGATCCTGGTTTTTATCGCAGTCCCGACCGTGAAAACGATTTTTATCACGCAAGCGCAAGCCGCGCCTGGCTCGCTCAACATCGACGTGACGGGACACCAGTGGTGGTGGGAATTCCGGTATCCCGAGTACGGCGTGACGACCGCGAACGAGATTTACATTCCGGTCGGACGCACGGTGAATTTCAGATTGCGATCTGCCGACGTGATTCACTCTTTCTGGACGCCGCAGCTTGGTGGCAAGCGAGACGTGGTAACGAATCGCACCAATTATCTCTGGTATACGCCCGACACGTCGACTGCCAGTAGCGTGTGGAACGGTTTCTGTGTCGAGTACTGTGGATCGTCTCACGCTAACATGCGCTTCAGGGTTTTCACCGTTACCCAGCAACAGTTCGATTCGTGGATCGCGGGGCAGAAGATGCCCGCGCGATTTGGAGCCGTTGGTCCGGTGGCTCCGACAACTGGTCCGATTCCACCGCCGCTCGAAGCGCCCGGCATGACGACACCCGCTGGTCAGAATGCGCCAACGCAGGCGGCACAGGCTGCCGCGCCAAAAATCGCGCAGCGAAGTTCTGGCACTGAAATAGTCGGCAGCACACAGCCAGCAGTTCCGCGCCCGCGGAATCCTGAGGCTACTCCGGGCACGCGTACGCTGCCGGTCCCGCCGCCTCCGAGCGTCGCATCCACATCTGGCGCGCTGCCTCCCGGCTACATCTTTCCTCGCGACAAAATTCCTGACTACGCGATTCCGCATGCGCCGCCCCCGTCCGATCTCAACTTCACGGCTGGACTCACCGGGAACGCTGCCCGCGGCAAGCAGGTATTCTCCGGAGCCGCTTGCATCGGGTGTCATTCGATCGCCGGGAATCCAGCGGCAATGGGTGTGGCAGGACCAAACCTCACCCACATTGGATCCCGGAGCACCATTGCCGCGGGCAAATATCCCAACACCGCTGCGTATCTTGCTCTCTGGATCAAGAATGCGCGAAAAATGAAGCCTGACATCCTCATGCCGACGCTCGGAATGGACGAATACGATCCTGTGCTCAAAGCGAAAGTCACTTCGGCGAACGGCGGACTCACCGATCAGCAGATCGCCGACATCGTCGCCTACTTAACCGCACTGAAGTAATCGGAGACAGACTTGGCAACTACTGCAGTCTCAGCACCCGCGTACGGCGCCGAATATCCAGGTGAGCACACGGGGCTATATAGCTGGCTCGCGACCGTAGATCACAAGCGCATCGGGATCCTCTACCTCTATACCGCGCTCGGCTTCTTCATGTTCGGGGGTCTCGAAGCGGTGATCATCCGGGCGCAGCTCGGAGCACCCAACCAGCACCTCGTCTCCGCTGAGTTCTACAACCAGTTATTCACGATGCACGGGACGACGATGATCTTCCTCGCGATCATGCCGCTCTCGTCAGCGTTCTTCAATTTTCTGATTCCGCTGCAGATCGGAGCGCGCGATGTCGCGTTCCCCCGGCTCAACGCATTCAGCTACTGGGTCTATCTGTTCGGCGGTTTGTTCATCACGATCCCAATCTTCTTCGCGGTTGCGCCGAATGCCGGATGGTTCGGCTACGCGCCGCTCACGACAAGAGCATACTCGCAGGGAATCAACATCGATTTCTGGGTGATTGGCCTGCAAATCCTCGGCATCTCCTCGCTCGCTACGGCGTTCAACTTCCTGACGACGATCATCAACCTGCGGGCGCCCGGCATGACGCTCATGCGCATGCCGATGTTCACGTGGATGGCGTTCATCGTCCAGGTGTTGATCGTGCTCGCCTTTCCAGTGATCACCATCGCGCTCGTTTTCCTGCTGTTCGACCGCTTTTTCGGCACGAACTTCTACAACACTGTAAGCGCCGGTGCCGACCCACTGCTCTGGCAGCATCTGTTTTGGATCTTCGGTCACCCGGAGGTCTACATCCTCGTTCTGCCGGCATTCGGGCTCGTCTCCGAGGTGCTGCCGACCCACGCGAAGAAGCCGCTGTTCGGATATCCGGTGATGGTGTACTCCGGGATCCTGATCGCTGTCCTCGGCTTCGGCGTGTGGGCGCACCACATGTTCGCGGTGGGAATGGGACCGATCGCCGATACGTTCTTCGGCCTGGCGACGATGCTCATCGCGATTCCAACCGGAGTGAAGATCTTCAACTGGATCGCGACGATGGCGCAGGGAGCCATCCGGTATACCACAGCGATGTTATTTGGTATTTCGCTAGTGGCGCTGTTCACCATAGGCGGAATCTCCGGCATTATGCACTCCTCTCCACCGGCGGACTTGCAGCAGACGGATACGTATTTCATCGTCGCACATTTCCACTACGTGCTGTTCGGTGGCTCGATCATGGGAATCTTCGCCGGCATCTATCACTACTTCCCGAAGATCATGGGCCGCATGATGGATGAGAGGCTGGGAAAGATTCACTTCTGGCTCACGTTCATAGCCATGAACCTCACCTTCTTCCCGATGCACTTCGCGGGAATGCTCGGCATGCCGCGCCGGATTTACACTTACGATGCCGGACAGGGTTGGGATCTCTATAACGCGATGTCCACCATCGGCGCGATGATTTTCCCGATCGCGATGCTGATCTTCATTTACAACTTTTTCGTCAGCCGCAAGCGCGGTGAGATCGCGGGAGCCAATCCGTGGGGTGCTGGCACCCTGGAGTGGACGATCCCGAGCCCGCCCCCCGAATACAACTTCGCGAAAGTCCCGACTGTCACAAGCAGATATCCGCTCTGGGAAGGGAAGGAAGTGGACCTTGAGAGCGCGCGCATCAATTCGCAGGTGGGCAAGACACCTCAGGAGCTCGGAATAGTGCTGCCCTACAGCACCATCAAGCCGCTGCTCGTTGCTCTCGGCCTGCTGGTAATGTTTTGCGGGCTCATTTCAACGCGGCTACTCATCGGTGTCGGCGCAGGGATATTGATTCTTTCTCTTTACAGCTGGCTGCTGAGCCCGCTCGAGCCGGAGCACGCCTAGACAATGACCGCGCGCGCAACGCATCTGCCTGCAGCACACGCACCGGCTCCGCACCACTATACGACGCTCGGTCTCGACAGCCGCAAGGTCGCAATCTGGGCCTTCATCGGCTCCGAGTGCATGCTCTTCGTCTCGTTGATATCGACCTATCTGATCTACAAGGGTCGGAGCGTGATCGGCCCGTTCCCGCATGAGACATGGACGGATCCCAGCACCGGCCAGGTTCTCAAGCCGATCCTCAACATTCCAGTTACTTCGGCATCGACGTTCGTGCTGCTGATGTCGTCGTTGTTCATGGTGCTGGCTCTGGCGGCAGTGCAGAACAAAGAGCAGCCCAAGCACACTCGCGGTGAGCGAATACTCGGCAATTCCAAATTGTGGCTCTTCATGACGGCGCTAGCCGGCACGACTTTCCTGGGATTTCAGGCTTTTGAGTTCACTTCGTTCGTTCACGAAGGCCTGACGATCAGAAGAAATCTCTTCGGTTCTTCGTTCTTTACGCTCACTGGTTTTCACGGCGCTCACGTGACGGCGGGTGTGCTCTGGCTCGTCACGCTGCTGGCGATCGATTACAGGCGCGGACTGGGCTCGCGTGATTCACTGCTCGTCGATATCTCTGCTCTCTACTGGCACTTCGTCGACGTGGTGTGGATCGCGATCTTTACTCTCGTCTACCTCATCAAGTAACGGCGGAACGATGGATACTCACGCCAGCACGACAAATCTTCCCGATTCCGCCGAGGCCCTTGCGCACGCCCCGGAGGGTACGGGAATAGAGCACGCCCATCCCACCTGGTCCACTTACTGGAAAGTCGCGACGATCCTGACGATCATCACTGTCGGAGAGGTGTGGGGATATTATGTCCCATCGTTCGTCGCATCACGCGCGTTTGTGCCAACGCTGCTGTCGCTGTCAGGACTCAAGTTCGCGATCGTGGTGATGTTTTACATGCATCTGAAGTACGACCACAAGCTATTCAGGGTGCTCTTCACCGGGCCGCTCCTCATCGCGGCGCTGACGCTGCTCGCGCTGATGTTCCTCTTCGGACACATCTACATCAAGATCATGTAGCATGTTGTGCCTGGCGCTGCTGCATCCCATTGCCAATCTCACCTGGTGGCGATGGTCGGTCCACCCGAGTACCGCCATTGGGATCTTAGCCCTCGGCGCGCTTTACTTCTGGGCTTCTAGAGTGTTGCAGCGCGAACCGAGCGCCGCCCAGCGAAGCTTTTTCTTCTCGGGCCTGCTGCTAATGTTCGCCTCGCTCAATGGGCCTATACACGACCTGAGCGATGATTACTTGTTCAGTGCGCACATGGTGCAGCACCTGCTGCTCACGCTGGCGGTGCCGCCGCTCCTTCTAGCTGGAACTCCAGGCTGGATGCTGAGGCCCGTTTTATCGCGGCGCCGAATCGCACCCGTCGCGCGTTTTTTTACCCGCGCGCCGATAGCGTTCGTCACTTTCAATCTTGTCATTGCGGTGTGGCATCTGCCCGCATTTTACAATGCGGCGATGGCTCACCACAGTCTTCACATCCTCGAGCATCTGATGTTCATGGCTGCCGCGGTGCTGATGTGGTGGCCGCTCCTTAGTCAGCTTCCGGAGTTTCCGCGGCTCGCTTATCCAGGCCAGATGCTCTACAGCTTTTTGATGAGCATCCCGATGTCGATCGTCGCCATCTACATCGCCATGGCCGACCACGTGCTCTATCCGGCGTACAGCGCTGCTCCACGGGTGCTGCCGCTTTCTCCGCTCGAGGATCAGTTGCTTGGCGCGCTCATCATGTGGATCCCTGGTGGGCTCATCTTCATAATCATCATGACGGTGGTGTTCTTCAAATGGAACGCCCGCGGTGAAGACTCGACCGCGGGCGCTCAGGTGGATTGGAAGCCAACGACTGCTTAGTCGTCGGTTCCCTCCAATGCCTGCTTCAACTGATGATCGAGCTTGGGATGTTTGCGCCACAGATAGCCCAGCATCAGACCTGATGCCAACAGATTGGCGATGAAAATCTGCACCCACGATATCCGCCCGAGCGCGGACTGGGCAAAAGCGGCTGCGATCATGTAGAAGCCCATTGTCATGATCACGAACGCCACCAGCAGGCCAGCCAGTATTCCCGGCGTTCGTTCTGCCTGATGCACGATTACCGTCAGTACGATTCCAACGATGAAAAAGGCTGCGTAGTGGAAGATCGTGTATCCCACGACCTGCGTGAATGCGGTGTCACCCATCATGTTCTTTCCCAGTACGCTGACGACTCCCTTGCCGAGGAAAATTGGAGTGTAAAAGGGATGTCCGGCGACGGTGTCGACGACGAGGAACCAGAGTGCAATGGCAGTTGCGCCGATGAAGCCGGTGATCACGCCTTCACGCAGAAAGTTGTGCGGCCGCTCAGCCATCGATTCCCCGAGTGGTTACGTTCGTCTGTATTGCGGGGAAAATACCCAACCGCGGGGTATATTCCAAGCGAACTGCGCGTCATCGCAACAGTGAGCATCTCGCTTGGCACCTTTCTCGCCATAGCCCCCTGCGCAGCTTTTTATTTTGAACTGGGTAAAGCCATAGCCCCGTGCGCAGCTTTTTCAAACGTCAACCGCTGAAGATGTTTTCTCGTAAAATTCGAATCGCTATCGTGGTCGCGCTCGCTGTCTGCGGCACTGCTCCGACGATCATCGAGTCACAGACTCAAAGAAGAAGTTCCACGCGTTCCACCCGGCGGCGCGTGCGACGGCCCAGCCGAAACAGGCCTCCCGCTGTTCCCGTCGTGCGCTACAGCACGCCCCGCAGCTCGGACGATCTGGCTACGACGCTCGGCGGACTCGCCGGGCGCATTCGCAGCGGGATGTGGGGCGGTATGGTTGTTTCGCTTACTCGCGGCGACACACTCTACGCGTACAACGCCGGCGAAGAGATGCTGCCCGCATCGACGATGAAACTGCTGACGAGCGCGATCGCATTCGACCGATTCGGTCCGAACTACCAGTTCAGTACCGATGCGCTGCGCGACGGACCGGTCGGGGCCGACGGAACGCTCGATGGTAATCTGTATCTCCGCGGTGATGGCGATCCCGCTCTTTCCGGAAAATTTCTGCCGGGCGGCCCGTCGGCGCCGATGAATCGCCTCGCCGACCTCGTCGCGCAAAAAGGAATCAGACGCATAACCGGCAACGTGATCGGTGACGCATCCGCCTTCGACGACCAGAAAGTTCCGGAGGGATGGCTCACGCGCTATCTGCAGGCATCTTACGCCGCGCGAGTGTCAGCGCTCTCGCTCAACGAGAATGTTGTCGCGGTCTCGGTGACCCCGACATCTCCCGGCAAGCCGGCAACGGTCGTACTCGAGCCCTCGACCAGCGCGATTCCCCTCGTCGCCAACGTTCGAACCGTCGCCGGGGGCGGCGCCCGACTCGGATTCCGGAAGCAGCGCGATGGGACGATCTCGGCGAATGGCTCGATCGGCTCTCGTGCCGGAACCCGTAAATACGTTTACATCGTCGAAGATCCGGCGAGCTTTACCACCGGCGCCTTCAGAAATGCGCTGATCGCGCGCGGCGTCAGAGTTGACGGTGGAATCCAGCTCGGCCAAACTCCGTCCGGCGCAGTCAAGATCGCGAGCCTGCTTTCTCCGCCACTCGCCAGTATGGTCGCAGCGATGAATCGCGAGAGCATCAACCACTACGCGGAGCTGCTGTTCAGGAATGCGGCGCGTGGTCCTCAGCGGGATGCAGTCGGAAGCGTCTCGAATGCCAGCGCTCTGCTTGATTCATTTTTCGCCACCAAGGTTCACGCCGACACGAGCAGGCTCGTCTTTGCCGACGGCAGCGGACTCTCGACCCTCGATCGTGTGACGCCGCGAGCGCAGGTCCAACTGCTGGGCTACGCTCACCGCGCTGATTGGGGTCCGTGGCTGCACTCATCTCTCCCGGTGGCTGGTGATTCCGAGCTCCTCAGACGACGGATGCGAAACACCCCGGCCGAGGGAAACCTCCACGCCAAGACAGGCACTACCAACGACGTCATTGCGCTCGCCGGGTACGTGACGGCGGTAAATGGTGAGGTACTCGCTTTCTCCTTCCTCTACAATGGTCGAGATCGATGGACAGCGAAATCGATGATCGACGTGATGAGTGAAACACTGGCGAGTTTCGGCAGGTAGAACAGTTAAGAGATAAACCCTTGGCAAACATATATTTGGGGTGATCTCCAGCAGCGGAAGTTGGTATCTTTCGTGCACCCAAGTTAAGCAACCGCGTGAGTCGGCCGCGTGAGGTAATAGATTGAAATGTCATACCGTACTTTTGTAGATAGAGACGGCGCCTATTGGCAGGTCTGGGATTCGCAACCGACCAAAGTCGAGAGGCGTGTTGCCGAAGCGGACCGTCGGCGGCGGCAGAACTTCCCCTGGCGGGGATCGGAGCGTCGGACCGGGATGGACCGACGAACGGTTAGTCAGCGGCGCATCACCCTCTCCGAAGGTTACGGCAGCGGCTGGCTCACCTTCGAATCACTCAACGAAAAGCGTCGGCTCATCCCAATCCCAGCTCACTGGGAAGATTCCTCACAAGCTGAGCTTCGCAGTCTCTGCGAAAAGGCCAGGATCGTCGCCAAGACGGAAGGGATGGGGGCGGCATAATCCGCTTGGCGGCATAATCCGCTTGGCGGAATAGGTTCATACCTGCAACTGAAGGGGCGGGAGGCGTCAGCGGTGCAGGCGCGAGGTACCGGGTCACGACGTCGGGACTTCACCAGTCGCCTTCGGGCAGAAGCATCTGCTTGTGCCCTGAATGCCATGCGGAAAGTCTGGGCGTAGTCACCTCACGCCTCGCGCCTGCGAAGCTGACGCCTCCCGCCCGTTCAGTTGCAGTTTAAACCCTGAACCCCCCGACTAGATAAAACCCCCAGCCCGGGCTGTGCGAGTTGGCCCGAACTGGGGTACGGATTCGCGCTGGGTGCGCCGACGAACCCGTATTTCTAGCTACAACTCAAACGACCGTGCGGCAGCGGCTTGGTGCAGTTCTTCGTGACTCCATCCTGCGTGATCACAACTTTCGCAGTCGACGATCCATCGTACGTTACGACCTCGCGCCGGGATGACGTCGATGGCGACGCACCGCTCAAAGTCACAGTAGCCTGCATTGACCGCACGACCGTGCCCGCGGTCGGATAGGTCGGTCTGCCATCCTGAAGCGGGATCACGACACCTGTTATGGTGTCACCCGCCGTTCGCGCAGCGGTAAATGCGACGTCCTCCTTGGTGCCGGTCGTCGACTCAGTTCCGGCAGATGTCCCGTTCACAGTGCGTTGAGTACTCCCCGACGCCAAACCGGTGACGGTGAAATCACTCGAGACGTTGACCGTGCTCGTGGCAGTCTCGTGATGCGTGATAGTCCCGCTGACGCTGGTCTTTACGTTGACCGTATTGGTCTTCGCGGTATCAAATGCCTGCTGAACCGCTCCCGAGGCATCAAGAAATGAAAACGAGCGATTGATTGTGAGCCCGTTTTCTCTGACGATCGTGCACTCGAGGCGATTGCTGGTAGTGGAAAAAGCGCAGTCATCCGAGTCGTGCCCCCACCATTCCCCGAAGGGCCCTCGGCCAAAGCCACGTCCGAATCCAATTCCGCCGATGAACGCCTCGCCGATCCCTCCGCCCATGAATGCGCCCCAGCCCGGGCCTCGACGATTCTGTTCGCCTCCCCCTCCCCCTCCCCCTCCGCCGGGACCGATGGGGGTGAAAGCATTGTTGGCATTCGAGCTGCCGACGAAGCTGCTGTTCACCTGATCGAAGGTGATTGGTGCCGAGACGAGTGCGGCAGCCGCCTCGGAGGATCCGAGCGGCGAAGTGGCATTGTCAGTGGCGCACGAGATTATCAGCACCGCTGCGCCAGCAAGGCAAAGAAAATTGATTGGACTTTGCATGGTATCTCTCCAAGAGTGACTGCACCTATTTCGTCGGGCGCAGCTGCTTCAGGAAGGAGAGACACCTTACCGCGCGAATACCCTATGCCGGTTTTTTCTGCTCCCTTTGTTCTGACCCCCCAGCCAACCACGGCGCCAGGCGTTCGCGCAGCTCCGACAGAGCCTGACCCATGCGTTTCTCCACGGTTTTGACGGAGATCTCCAGCACGCTTGCGATCTCGACGTACTTGAGTCCCTGCTCCCGACTCAATCGGAAAACCTCACGGCTCTTTTCGGGCAGCGCATCGATCGCTTCGCGAACCGCCTGCTGGAGCTCGACAGCCAGCAGTTCCTCTTCTGCCGACCGAGAGGTCTGGGGTTCGATGGCGGCAGCGGCCGCTTCGCGTGCGACGACTCGCTGGTGCCGAATGTGGTTGAGAGCTCGATTTCGCGTGGACCGAATCAGGTATGCAGCGAAGGTCTGCTCCACCTCGAGCGATTCACGCCGCCGCCACAGCTCCAGCATCACCTCCTGCGCGATTTCCTCAGCCAACGCGCGCTCACGAAGCATCGACTCAGCCACTCGTACGAGGTGTGCGTAGTGTGTACGGAAAACGGAGTCGAAAGCACGTTCGTCACCCGCCCGGATGCGCTCCTGCAGATCGCGCTCGCTCGCCTGGCTCGTATCCAAGTAGGGTAGTGTCCGGTTCAGGTGTCGGTGTTATTAATGAATATGTCTAATTCGGAGCGGGGTTCCTCCGACATCAGCCCGGACGACTGGGAACGCATCGCACGCTATCTCACCGGCGAAGCCAGTTCCGCGGAAACTGAGGCGAGCAGGCGGTGGGTCGAAGCCGATCCCCATCGCGTCGAAATGGTGCGTCTGCTGGAGTCCGTCCTCGCGAACGTATCTAGCGAAGATTCCTCGAGCGTCGACGTCGAGGGTGCGCTCAAGAAGGTGAAGGACCGTTTCGACGAGCCCAAAGTCATTCCGTTCTCTTCACGCGTCGAAGCCGATACCAAACGCAGTTTTGCGGCACTTCTAAGAGTCGCAGCCGCGGCTGTCATCATACTCGGGGGGACACTGCTGTGGCAGAGCGTCAACCGGTCACGCGTGAACGCAGTCAGTCAGACGTTTGCTACAGCGGTCGGTGAGCGACGTCAGGTTGCGCTGAAGGATGGGACCAAAGTACTTCTTGGTCCGACCAGTCGACTGGTACTCGCTTCCGGAGATGGGGACGGGCAGCGCGCAGTGTCGCTGGATGGAGTGGCCTACTTCAGCGTAGTGCACGATCCCGCGCATCCGTTCACTGTGAAGGCCGGAGGAATCAGCATCCAGGATGTCGGGACTGCGTTCTCCGTCGAGAACGACGACAGCGCCGGAACACGCGTAGTCGTGGACTCTGGCTCGGTGAGTATTGGAGCCGGTGACCAGGGCCAAGGCGCAGGCGCCGTGCTCAACGCCCGCGACCGCGCGATCGTAGATGCGAAAGGAACCGTCGTTGTCGAGCGATCAGCTGTTTCCGATGACGATCTGGCCTGGATCCAGGGCCGGCTGGTTTTCCGCGACGCGCCACTCATGCTCGTGGGCGTCGAACTTTATCGTTGGTACGGAGTAAGGTTACGGGTTGCAGATTCATCGCTGGCGAATCTTCACCTGACCGCATCTTTTTCCGGTGAGCCAGTTGACCGAGTACTCAATGTCATTGCTCTCTCGCTCGGTGCTCGAATCGAGCGACAGGGGAACGTCGCGATTCTCTATCGGGCAGCTTCGTCACCACGCCCGTAGCATCGTATTCGTCGCTGCGCTGCTGATCGCCGCGCCTGCGATCCCCGCACAGTCGTGCTCTTCATCGAGCACTTCTCTGGCGTCTCAGCCTGCGTGGAGCTCACCCCTCGACCGCCGAGTGTCGCTGCACGCGCGCGACATCTCCCTGCGCGACGCATTGGATCGCATCTCAACCGTCGCACGGATCCGACTGTCGTATACATCGGAAGCGATCCCTTTGGACGACAGAGTCTGCGCTTCCTTTGATTCTATTCCCGTCGGCGAAGCGCTCGGATTGTTGCTGCGCGGAGTTCCGGTGCTCCCGGTTTCCGCAGGTGGTGAGCACGTTGTGCTGGCGCCCTCCGCAACACCCGGCGCCGCTGAACGGGACCACATACCTCGAGTCCTCGACCAGGTCGTCGTGACCGGGGGGGCGATCGAGACACCCGCTCGTGATCTCACCGTCGCAATGAACGTAATGAGCGGCGCTCAGCTCTCACGCTACGCCGAGGGAAATCTGGCGCAGGCTTTGAGCGATGTAGTGCCGGGACTCTGGGTTTGGCAGAGCGCGCCTACATCTCTGCTCGCGCACTACGGAAGCATTCGCGGAACGAGCTCGTTCGGTTCCAGCTACCCAAAGATCTACGTGGATGGAATCGAGCTCGCGAATCCGCTGCTGATGACGCAGTTCACGCCCGAGATGGTCGAGCGAATTGAAGTAATCCGCGGACCTCAGGGTGCCGCGCTCTACGGAACCGACGCAATCAGCGGCGTCATCAACATAGTGACTCGCCACGATGGATCGAACGGCGGCGTGAGCACTCTGGCGCGTACCGCGGTTGGCGCGGCATCGAGCGCTTACGTCCCTCGCTCCGCAATAACCCAGGATCACGCCGTCACGGTTCGTGAAGGATCCGGCGCGCAGTCGGGGAGCGCGAGCTTCACCTCGGGCGGAGTTGGCGAATACCTGCCCGGCGCTTTTGCACGCCACACAACCGGGATTGCCGGGTTCCGGCTGGTGCGATCGAAATTCATCGCCAGCGGCACCGGCCGAATTTTCGCGAGCGAGTCGGCGGATCCTTCGAGTCCCCTGTTTCGTGATTCGGTGAGCGCCACTCGCGCCAGTTTGTTGATACCGCAGTCGGTGCGCGAGTACACACTGGGCGGCAGCGCTACGATAATTCAGAGCGAGCGCTGGACGCACGCAATCGTCGCTGGATTCGACGGAAGCAGGCTGTCGAATCTGGCCGATTATCACACGCCGCTTCCGTCCGCTTCAGGACCCGATCTCGGTACGGTCGGCGGCAACGCCAATCTCGCGACACTGCGCCTGAGTAGCGTAGCCAAGGTTGGGGATCCGGAAAACCTTGCCGCCGTGCTGACTCTTTCGGGAGAGAACTCGCTCCTCGACTTCCGCTCTCAGGCAGAGACTACCTCGACTCAAGCAAGCGGCTCAACGGAGTCCTCGGTGGTGCGCCGGTGGACAAGCGCGGGAGTTGCGCAGGCCAACGTCTCCTGGCGCAATGACGGTTACCTCACCGCCGGTCTCCGCGTCGAGCGCAACGATGCCCTAGGGGCGGGCAACAACCGGACGGTGTCGGTGCTGCCAATGCTTGGCATCGCGATGGTGCGCGACCATGGACCTCTGACTGTGAAGCTTCGCTCGGCATACGGGCGCGGCATTCGGCCGGCGACGACGCCAATTCGGGAGACGGCATGGTTCGATCCGCATCAGCAGTCGCGCGTGCTTGGTCTTGCGCCCGAAGAACAATCAGGGATCGAAGCCGGGATGGACGTATTCCTCGGCAAGACATTCGGCTTTCAGGTGACGCGCTTCGATCAGCTCGCATCAGGCCTTATCCAGCGAGTGGCCTATGTAAGCACGAGCCCTGTGACTGTCGGGCCTCCGCCGAGTGGATACGCGCCGACGCAGCCGATAGCCCCGGAAGACAGGCGCATCTCGTACATGTTGCAGAATGTTGGTGAGATCACTAATCGCGGGTGGGAGTTGAAGAGCGACCTGAACGTGGCATCACTGACGCTGAGCGGAACGTTCTCGACGGTCGATAGCAGGGTGAGTCGCGTGGCGCGTGGCTACATCGGAGATTTGCGGGTCGGTGACCGGATGCTCGAGGTGCCGGCAAAGACAGCGAGCATTTCCG
>DASWCI010000452.1:0-6108 GCA_036390195.1 Gemmatimonadaceae bacterium | reverse complement strand
GCGCCCGCATCTCTAAGTACCCCGCACCCTTGCAGTTAGGTCGCGCAGGGATAGGCTTTCTGGTCTTTTTTAAACAATGGGCTGCCGATCGTCGGCCAGTGGTCAGCCCCCCAAGCTACATAAAAAAAACGGGCGTTTGCCTGGACTCACGAGGCGTGATCGCAGAAGGCGGTGGGAGCCGCACCGAGTCCCGGGGGCCATAGGCTGCCACCAATCCAACGGGCCGACTTTCCGCTAGAACGAAGCTCCGAATGTTCCGTATACCTGGGCCTTGCTGGCTCCCAAACGCTCTCGATTCACCAGTGGAAACGCGACACCGACTCTGATTCGCGCCTGCACGTCGAGCTGCAGTCCGCTGTCGATATTCAGCTCCGCTCCCGCAGAAGTCATCGCCGGATTACCGATGTCAATATTGCGACAAACTCCGTTCGCCACATCGGCGCTCGCCGGGCAATATGCCCGACCTGTCTCTCCAAAAAAGGACAGCGAAGTCCGATCGACAAAAACAGGAATGAAGCGGAAGCCGCGCGACGGAGCGAAAAGCGGAGCTCGGTATTCAATGGCCGCCGAGTACGCGCGGGTTCCGCCTTCCGTACCAGCGGGATAACCGCGCACGCCAAAGTTTCTCCGTTGCTGTCCCACTGAAAAACCCGGAAAGACTTCCAGCGACGTGCCACTGATTCCGCCAGCAGAGAAAAGATTGGGACTTCTATCGTCAGTGAGTCCGCCAGCGCCACGAAGCGCAAGGACGTGGTGAGCAAAGCCAGGAAGGTCGAGAGACTTGTAGAGCGAGCTCACTCCGACAACACTTCTAGTAGAGCCCCCGGTGGTCCCACCCTGCCAGCGCTGACGCGCGCTTACGGTGATGCTGATTCCGTCTTCCGGCGAAATGCTCAACCTCGGGCGTTGCGCATTCGAAAAACCCGCCGACGCGATTAATGCCGGGTAGTTTCGTCCCGTTGAATAAAACGACGAGAGATGCTGAAGCACCGTATCCGGCACAGTCGAATACGCCAGATTCTCCAGTTGCGCGCCAATCGAGGCAATTGTGTAGGTTCGAAACCGGGGACGAATGAGGGTCGTTTGAAGAGAGATAATCCTCTGACGCTCGACAAAACCGAACGGCGAGCTCAATGAGCCGTTCACTAAAGTGAAGTTCGCGTTGGAGTAGTTCTGCGACGCGTACAGATCGATCAGTGGCAGTCCCAACCCGGAGTAGCGATACGAGAGCCACGCCGAGTTTTCGTCCCAGCGTGAGTTGTGAAGCGCCTCTAGCGTGTAGCTATGTCGACTGACGATGTCAAAGCCGGTGGTAAACGCGCCAAACGAAGTGCCATCGGTGGTCGTGCTTTCCAGCACGGGAAACCAGTATCGCGGAAGCAGCGACAACCAGGGCGAATAGCTCGTCGCCCGCGAAGTGTCTGACGTGCCGAGTGGTGGCAGTCCAGGCACAATCGCCAGGCAATTCGCACAGCCCGCCCGGGGACTTATCGTCGTTGTGTCAGCGGCCGCGAGCCGAGTGACTGCGGAAAGCGGCGCTACCCCGAGGTGAAAGCCGTCTGCCTTGAACAGAAGCGTTGCGAGCTCGCTTTGATCGGGGGACGCTTCGGGCGCGAACACACCGGTGGTGGCGGCGCTGATTCGCGCTACAGTCGGTGCGAAAGTCGTAACGTCGGCGACGTAAACCTGTGGAGAGCCGCTTCGCTCCGAGGAGAAATAGATCCGCCGACCGTCCGCTGACCAACTCGGGCTCGAGTTGATCGCGCGTGTCGCGCCGAACGAGTCGAGGACTTTCCCATTGGAGTCCAGGATGACGATCTCGGATCTGCCGCGACTCTGCATCACCGCAGCGATGCGTGACCCGTCGGGCGACCAGCGCGGATCGGCCCATTGCACGTCGAGGCTTGTCGGAGTGATCGGTACGATCGTGCGTGCGTCGCGTGGAAGTCGGACGAGTCTCGTCGTTGCCGGCTGATCCTGCACAGCGACGATCTCACCGTCAGAGCGCGCATCTGGTGCGGTGAGCCGCGCACCGATGGTGAGCCGCGTTTGCGATCCACTTTTCTCAACATAGAGATCGTTTCGGATGTGATACGGATCGAGGAATTCAGGCTGGGAGAAGAGAAGACTGCCATCGGGCAGCACCACGTTGGGGCTCGTGCCATTGCGCCGACCGAGTCGTGTCTCGTGCCCGGAGAGGGTCACGCGGTATGCCGCCGGTGTCTCGCGCGCTTTGTCGCCGGCGTACAGAAGGACAGTGTCGCCTAGCCAACGCGGGAACAGCGCGACGTAGCCTGCGTTGGTGAGCTGCCGCCAACCTGGCATCACCTCTTGCGTTGAGCGCATCTCTCGCACCAGCGAGTCGCGCCATTGCCGCCATGCGGTCTGGAACGACATGCCGAACGCCCTACGCGACGTAACGGTCAAAATAAAAGGCAATGGGGTCTTCGCACCGCGCTCGACGAATTCCCGAATGCTGGCAGGGCCGCGGGTGCGTGAGAGATAGTCGAACAACAGCGAGCCGTAGACGTAGATCACCTCGCCGCCAGGAAAGCGCGAACTTCCCGGCGACAGCTCCTGAAGCGTAGGCACGCGATTGGCGAGCGCCGCGGCGCGTGCGATCATCGAATGCTCGGAGCTTTCCAGGCGTCCCACCCCGGTCAATCGTGACTCGTAATAGACGGCGAGTCCTTCGAGCACCCAACGCGGCTCATACGAGTTCGGAAACAGCAGCGGGTTTCTACCGAAGACGGCCTGACCGAAGCGCCAGATTCCCCGAGAGCGATCGAGGTGGAAGATGTGCGTTAGCTCGTGCGTCACTACGAGCGCATTCCAGTCATCGTAGTTGCGGAGACCCGAGGCATCTGTCGGCGGGTGCGCAAAGACGACGATGCGGTTCGATGGAAAGGGCGTGGCGTATCCGTTCACGTAATCGACGTTGTCGGATACGACGAGATCAATGGTGCCTCGCGGCGGCACCAGCTCCGTCGAGAGCTCCGCGTAAGCGCGCTCGGCGTTGACCGCCGCGCGACGCGCCTCTTGTTCGATCGCTGGAGAGAAGTGCACCCGAAAATGCTGCGTGCGGATTGTGCGCCAGTGCTCATTCGGCGGAAGCTGCGCACTCGTGGCTCTAGCCACGCTGAGACACAGCGCGGCTGCGAGCGCCAACGATCTCACGGTTTTTGAGCGAGTGATGCGAAGTAGCTCTCGAGACCGCGCACTATCGCCGTGGCGTACAATTCCTGGTACGTCGGGGTTCTGACTGCCGCTTCCTGATCGGGCATGATTATGAACGCGCCCTCCGTTAGTACCGATGGCATCCATGTCCCGCGAGCTACCGCAATATTCTGGTATTTGGCGCCGTTGTCGCGCAGTCCCAGTTCGGCGAGAAGAGCTGCCTGGGTCGCTACCGCCAACGGGATCGAATGAGGCCAGAAATAAAGCGCCAGGGACCCGTTGTTGACAAATGGATTTACGCCGTCGGGGAAAGCATTGAGGTGGATCGATACGAACGCGTTCGCATTCGCACGGCGGCTGATGATCGCACGCAGTCCCAGGTCGACAGGGTCTGGCGTCGTGCGCGTCATCACAACGGTCACACCGCGTTGTGTGAGGAGATCGCGAACCCGGAAGCCTACCTGCAACACCGCATCGCCCTCGTAGAACCCTGTCGGCCCAGTGGCGCCAGCGGGAGGATGGCCAGGATCGACGGTGATCGTGAGCCCACGAAGCGGCGAGGTAGCATCGGGTATCCTTGGCGGCCGCCGCACCCGGAAGGTGAGCTTCCCCTTTTGCCACAGCGCCAGATACCCATAGGGCGCACGATTCAGATTGATCGTATAGCGCACTCTGGTCAGCTCCGGTGTGGAGCTGATGCCGTTGAAGTAAGGGTCGGTCGGCTGCGGCATCATCGAGACGACGGGCGCTTCGGTCACCCCATAGAGCAGCAGTGAGATCGAACGGTCGGTTTCTTCAACGAGGTAAGGCGGGGGTGGCCCCGTCGTGGGTATGACTACGTCGATCCAGTCCGGACCTGGCTCGAGACTCACTCCGCCAACTCGCCGTATCGGAGCGACGGAATCACCGATAAATCGCCGCAGGGAATCTGGTGAGATGTTCTGTGCCTGAAGCTCACTTCTGAGAACCCACGCCACCTGTCCGGAGTCGAGCTCGATGCGAACGAACTCGTCGCCGCTAGCTTTCTGCGCGCCCGTGATCTTCACGACTGTGCCGGGGAACAGAAACCACTTGTACTCCTGTCCGTTGCCCGGAGCTGGCCGCGCGATCGTAACACGATCGGTGTCATTTACCGTTGACCCTGGCGCGCCTAGCGTAACGTAGACGTTTCCGGGAATCGGTAGGAGAGTGTCAGGTGATGGTACCGGTTGGAGGGTATCGCCGACGAGCTTCTGGCGATTGGTCGTGTCGGGGGCTGGCGGAATCTTGATCGGAAGGACAAGGCGCGCTTTTTCCGTTTTGTTGGCGGCGAGTAGCTCGTAATGCGGGGCATTATCCGGAGGAACAGGAAGCCATCCCATGAACGCACCGTTGGGCCACACGGGCACCGGCACTCCGTTGATACTGAGTGCGGCATCTCCGGTTCCGACGCTCCCAAATATGAAGTTTGAATCGCGCACGGTGAGCGTCTGTTCTGGCTTGGGATAGACCACCGTGATTTGCAGCGGTCCGCGCACTTCAGGGACTGGTGGAAGCTTCGGATTTACGGGAGGGAGAGGAGCGGGAACGACTGGAAAGGCAATGGGCGCGGGCACGGATGGTCCGGTAGCGGGCCTGCAGGACGCGCTCACAATCGCGGCGCAACAGGCGAAAACGCTGAATGTGGATGTTTTCATCGTCGGAATTAAGGTTGCACGTGGAATGCCGTAACAGTCTTTCTAACGCGCATGGGTGGTGCCCTCCCTAGGTTCATTCACTATCTTTTGTCGCACCCCGGGAGCGCTGTCTCCCGTGACCGTAACACCCCGCTCCTTTCGAGCCAAGATTGATTGCAGAAATCTTCGGGATCTCGAATGTCGGCCTGATCAGGCATGACAATCAGGATTCCTTTTTGATTGCGAACCTGGAGACGGGCGACATCGCAACGATGAGCGCGCCCTCGCTTGTTTCCGCGCACACCGCCCCGTTCATACTTGTCGTCGCCGACGGCGTCGGCGGCGCGGCGTCGGGGGCGTTGGCGAGCTCCATCGCGACCGAGACAATTCTGAGCGAGCTCCACCGCTGGTGGCACAAAGTACCCAAGCGCACACCAGAATCGATCGAAGCGGCGATGAAGCGCGGAATCGACATCGCCAATAAGGCGATCTACCAGAAGGCGAATACCTCACCCGAACACCACGGCATGGGAACGACGACGACGCTGGCACTTGTGCTCGACGGAGAGGCGTTCATCGCGCAGGTCGGCGACAGCCGAGCGTATCTGGTGCGAAGGGGTGCGGCGAAGCAGCTTACCAAGGACCAGTCATTCGTGCAGCGACTGATCGATGCCGGACGAATGACCGCGAAGGAAGCGGCCCAGAGCGAGCACCGCAACATCATCCTCCAGGCGCTTGGACCCGAGGAAAAGGTCGTCACCGATTTTTACCGCGTGAAGCTCGAGAACGGCGATTTTCTGGTGCTTTGCAGCGACGGATTGTCAAATCAGGTATCGGCCGAGGAAATCGGACGGATCACGCGGGGCGCGGGAAGGCCGGAGGAGATTTGCCAAGCCCTGATCGAGGAAGCGATGCACACAGGTGCACCGGACAATGTCACCGTCGTTACAGCGCGGTTGCGCACGCCTGACGGCGACTATCGGCGGGTGCCAACGGCGGCTAAGCAGCTCTAGCGGGGACAGTCTCGCCCGTGTGGGGCGCGGCTCCGATCGGTACGTCGCGCGACCACGGCGCAATGAATGGAAGCAGAACCAGCGGTGGAATTGCCATAGCAACGGTGATCAAAAAGAACGACGGCCAGCCCAGCGATTCTGCGATCTTGCCGGCCGGCGCGACGAGTATGTCCCTGCTGGCAGCCATGAGGCTGGAGAGAAGCGCGAACTGAGTCGCAGTGAATCGCTTGTTACACATGCTCATCAAGTAGGCCGTCATCGCG
>DASWCI010000451.1:0-3906 GCA_036390195.1 Gemmatimonadaceae bacterium | reverse complement strand
CCTGCAGTCAAGAGAAAAGGCTTTCGTCTCTCGTCTGCCGTGGGCAGCGATGGTGAAGTATTGCTTCTCCTCGATATGGAAGAAAAGGATGCGCAGTATACGTTTGGGCCGTACCCGGAGATACGGGAGTTCGTTGTGATGCTCGAACGTCTCGAGCACTGCGGAACCTGGCGCGGGACCTACTACCACGCCGGAACAATCGCCGAAACGCCGGAGAAGCCGAAACGCTTTTACTTTCGCAGCCACACCGGCTGCGTCACGTTTGGATTCTCCATTGAGGAATGGCAGCGCTTGAAGAGCCTCTTTAATTCGGCGCTTGCGACGCCACAGTTGCAGAAGTTCTTTTCGGAACTTTCTCTCATCTATGGCGAGCTCTAGTCTCTGCACGGCGCCAGCGAGCTCGAAGATCAGGAGTAGGTCGTATGAGTAACTCGAAGAGATCAGGCTCTGAAGCTGTGCCTCTGACAGCGGGCGCCTCAAAGAGAGTCATTCTCTCGATGGGTGGCAAAGGCGGTGTCGGAAAGACGAGCGTGATGGCGGGTCTGGCCGAATGGTTCGACACCAATCAGATCCCGGTGAAACTGCTCGATCTCGATACCGAAAACAAGGCGAGAGGATCCCTGACGCACTTTTTCGGCGGCCGCGTGCCCAAGGTGAACATTCACACACCGGCCGGGCTTGACGCCTTCGTCGATCATCTCGCCGACGGTTCACCTGTGATCCTGGCAGACATGGGAGCAGGTTCGGGCCAGATCACCTACGACTGGTTTGACAAGATGTACCCGGATGTGACCGATGCGGGGATCGTCTTCACTACGATCGGCGTCGTGACCTCGGATCCGGCTAGCGTCGAGAGTGTCCTCGCTTGGGCTGCGCGACTTCAGAATCGAGTCTCATACCTGATCGTCGAGAACAGCATCGCTGAACATGCGGACTTCACCTACTGGCGGGAAAGCGACCAGGCCCGGCAGTTCCGTGAGGCATTCGGGCCGGCCGTGATTGAGATGGATTTCCGCCTGGCAGAGCTTGAAAACGCGGCCCGCAATCACGGGGTCACACTGGGGGGCGTGGCCTCGAGGACTACCGGCGCCGCGGAATTGCGCAGGGCTTCAATCGTCATGCGGGCACAGAGCTACCGTCGGCGCATGTTTGCGGAGTTCGACAGGGTGAAGGGGCTGCTTCTGCCATGAAGGAGATCGCGAAATCCGGCAAATTACCAGAGCCGGATCTCATCGACCGCATCGCGAATGCACTGCCGGCCGAAGTGCGCGCCGAATACTATCGGGAGTTAAGACACTGCCGCTCGCTTCCGGAGAATGACGAAATGCTTCTCGTCTTGCGGGCGATGCAGTTTCTGACTCTGCTGATGGTACAGGCGCCCGGTCGAGTGGCAGTCGAACGGGAAAGACTCGAGCAGCTCTTCACGGCTGCGCTGCGGTCTCTGGAGCAATTGCTTAAATCCAGCGAAGCCTATAAAAGGCAACTCGATGAGCGGTTGTCCCGGCTTCCTGTGGAAATTGCGGCAGGAATCAGCCCGCAAGCGATCGCTGCGAATATCAACGAGAGTTTGCGTCAGCGGTTCGTTCTATCGACCATACCTGAAACCGCCCGGGTGCTCGCGCAGGTCGCCGAACAAATGAAAAAAGTCACGGAGGAATTTGGGGCCACGGCGAGCACACTCGGAAATTCCTATCGTGGTGCGGCGGAAGAAGCCCGGCGCTCGATTGACAGCATGCAATCGGCCGTTTCTCGGGCAGCAGAGTCTGCCAGGCGCGCCGCGAACGATTTGTCAGTCGATTTTCGCCAGGAGTACCGGTGGTCGCTCTATGCGCTGTCCAGCCTCGCGCTCCTGATTGGCTTTATACTCGGAATGCTGGTCCATTGGTCCCTGTGACCGCCTGCACATCGTGTCGAGCGTGTCGTGGCGCCAATCTTTGAACCCTCGCCGCCCATCAAGCCGAAGCCGAGACCATAGGGATGGCTCCATGCTTACGATTCGCGCCATGTCCGACGGGAAGGGATATTCGTCCCGGCACCTCGAACACAGCGACTATTACGCGGAAGGCGAGCGGGTCGTGGGCCGCTGGATGGGCCGTGGCGCGGAACTCCTAGGACTCGGCGGAGAAGTAAAGTCCGGCGACTTTGAAGCGTTGCGCCAGGGCTTGGAGCCTGAAACAGGCAAATTCCTTCGCCAGCGCAAGAGTGCCGACCGCGTTGCTTCGGATGGAACAACCCGGTCACACGGCCGCCATCTATACGACTTTACAATCTCCGCGCCGAAATCCGTTTCCATCATGGCCATTCTGGGAGCTGACAACCGCCTCATAGATGCACACGAAAATGCCGTTGCCAAAGCCCTTCAAGCGCTGGAGGCACATGCCGCCACTCGTGTGCGGCAGGGACGGGCGAATAGTGACCGGACGACCGGAAATCTCGTGATCGCGGTCTATCAACACGACACCAGCCGCGAACTCGATCCCCAGCTTCACACTCATGCCGTGGCCGCGAATCTCACGGACGGCGCAGAAGGCCGATGGAAAGCGCTGCAGGCATCGGGAATCTATGAGAGGCGATCTTACCTCACAGAGGTGTACCGTAACGCGCTTGCTCAGGAGATGCGGCGGCTCGGATACGAGATCGAGAATCGCCGTAACGCAATGGGGCGCGACTGTGGGTTCGAGATTCGCGGGATATCCGATGACCTTCTCGCCAAATACAGCAAACGCAGCCGGCAACGTGACGAAGCCATCGGCCGGTTCGTTGCCAAAAACGGGCGCCGGCCGACAGATAACGAAGTTGCCGTTCTCGTCCGCGAATCGCGCGCCGACAAACTGATTGAGATCTCAACCAACGAAGTGCGCACACGCCAGCGCGAGCGGCTGACTCCGGACGAGGCTCGTTCGCTAGCCGGCTTGAAACCCGAAGGTCACGGGCGCGCGATCTCCTTGTGTCCTGCCCAGCCCTCGCTGCAATACGCTGAGGATCACGTGTTTGAGCGCGTTTCGGTCTCCCGCGACTACGAGGTCCTGGCCCAAGCTCTCCGGCATGGCCGGGGTCAGATCAGTCATGGGGAGTTGGAAAGCATGCTCACCCTGCAGGAATCGACGGGGGCGATTCTGCGCAACGGTATTGAGATCGCGACGGCGGCCAGTCTCCAGCGTGAACGGGAAATGGTCGATTGCATCAATCGTGGCATCGGCGCCTTTGATCGATTCGGCCGGAACAACCAGTTCGTAACCTCCGATCGTTTGAGCCCCGAACAGAAACAGGTTATTGAGTTCGTGCTCGGCTCACGTGACCGAGTCGTGAACATAAGTGGCGCCGCCGGAACCGGCAAGACGGCGGCTCTCCAAGAGCTGCGTCGTGGGCTCCTGGATTCCGGACATGAGGTGCTCGCCGTTGCGCCGACAATGAGCGCCGTCGAACAACTGCAAAAGGCGGGCTTTTCAGACGCGGTCACTGTCGAGCGGCTCCTGCAGGACCAACGGACCCAGGCGGCGCTCGGCGCGAAGGTCTTGATTCTCGACGAAGCCGGGATGGTCTCCGGGCGTCAAATGTGGGAGTTGCTTCGGCTCGCCGAGCAACATTCATCTCGAGTTGTTTTCAGCGGCGACACGAAACAGATCCAAAGCGTCGAAGCCTGTGATGCGCTGCGAGTATTGGAGAACGAATCACGATTGAAAAGCACCGTGCTGACACAGGTGCAGCGGCAGACTGTGAAAGAGTATCGCGAAGCAATCAAGGAATTGCGGCGAAATCCAGAGCGCGGATTCGAGAAATTGGATGCAATTGGAGCTGTGCGTGAGGTGGCCTGGCTGGATCGTGCCCAGGCAGTCGCCCGAGCCTTTGTTGAGGCCGACCTACCAGGACGAAATACGCTTGTAGTCTGCGCGACGCATGACGAGA
>DASWCI010000450.1:0-4739 GCA_036390195.1 Gemmatimonadaceae bacterium | reverse complement strand
CGCTCCAATCTCGCGCGCAACCTCCGCGAACGGCTCGAATTCGATGATTCGCGCGTAGGCGCTGGCGCCGGCGATGATCATCTTGGGCTTCTGCTCCCTGGCGATTTGCTGCATGCGCGCGTAGTCGATGCGCCCATCGTCACCGACGCCGTAATGAATCGCGTGGTACAGCAGACCCGAAAAATTCACCGGTGATCCGTGCGTCAGGTGCCCGCCCTGCGATAGATCCAGACCCAGAACGACGTCGCCAGGCTTGAGGAAAGCGAGATAGACCGCGGCGTTGGCCTGAGCGCCGGAATGAGCCTGCACATTGGCGTGATCGGCGGCGAACAATTTTTTCACCCGATCAATCGCGCACTGCTCCACCATGTCCACGAACTCGCACCCGCCGTAGTACCGCTTTCCGGGCAATCCTTCCGCGTATTTGTTGGTGAGCGGCGTGCCCATTGCCTCGAGCACAGCGGGTGACACGAAGTTCTCGCTCGCTATGAGCTCGAGTCCGCTGCGCTGGCGATCGACTTCGAGGTCGATGAAACGCGCGATCTCGGGATCGGATTGCGCCAGGGTTCCCTCCGGCATGGCAATCTTCGGGGTGGACTTCGGCGGAGCTGCTTGGGTTTGAGGCATCAGATGTCCTTTGGCTCGATCTTCTCTACACGCCGCTCGTGGCGGCCGCCTTCGAATTTAGCATTAAGCCAGGCCTTCATTGTCTCGACGGCCTGCTCGTCAGACATGAAGCGCGCCGGAAGCACGAGAACGTTCGAGTCGTTGTGCTTGCGCGAGAGCTCGCCAATTTCCGGCTCCCAGGCGAGTGCGGCACGGACTCCGGGATACCGATTGGCGACGATATCCATGCCGACTCCACTGCCACAGAGCAGTATTCCGCGCTTCGCCTGCCCCTTCGACACTTCCTTGGCAAGTGGGTGAGCGTAATCGGGATAGTCGTCGGGAACCTGCGGATCCTTTCCGCCAATGTCGTCCGGCTGGTACCCCATCTTCTTGAGCTCCGATACGAGACGGTTCTTCATCTCGATTCCGGCGTGATCTGAAGCGATTGGAATCGTCTCGGTCATGTTGCCTCCGCCAGTCGCTGCTCGGCCAGACGATCAGCGGCCTCATATGTTGGAATGTGCTTGGCCTCGGCGATATCGAAGACTTTGAGCACCGTGTCGTAAATATCGTCTGCTTTGTCGAGAGCGCGCTGGGCATCCCAGCCGGAAACCTCACCATAAACGTTAATCACACCGCCCGCGTTGGCGACGTAGTCGGGCGCGTAGAGAATGCCGCGCTTCTGAAGCTCGTCGCCGTGTCGCTCCTCGAGCAGCTGGTTGTTCGCGCCGCCAGCTACGATCTGCACCTTGAGTTTCGGAATCGTGGTGTCGTTAATGATTCCGCCGAGCGCGCATGGGGAGAATACGTCGGCGGCGGCGGAGAAGATCGCATCGCCTTCGACGATTTTGGCTCCTGTCATTTGTGAAACTCTGGCAGCTTTGGCGGAATCGATGTCGGAGACGATTAGTTTGGCGCCGGCCTGGTGGAGCTCCCTCGCGAGGTGCGTACCCACGCTGCCACAACCCTGAATCGCAACTGTTTTCCCCTCGAGACTGTCCGAGCCCCACAGTCGATTCGCCGATGCCTGGACGGCGCGGAAGACACCGTGCGCAGTCACCGGCGAAGGATCGCCCGATTTTCCGGCTAACCCAGCGACGTGTCCTGTCTCCATGTGCACGTAGTCCATGTCGTTTGTGGTCGTTCCGACATCCTCGGCGGTGATGTAGCGTCCGCCGAGGCTCTCAACAAAACGACCGTGAGCTCGAAAAATCTTCTCACGGTCTTTTGTCTTGTTGTCCCCGATGATGATCGACTTGCCACCGCCCAGATGAAGCCCCGCGACGGCGTTCTTGTAAGTCATGCCGCGCGAAAGTCGGAGAGCATCTGTAATCGCTTCTTCGTCCGTTGCGTACTGCCAGAACCGGGTTCCACCCAGTGCTGGCCCGAGCTTGGTGCTATGAACGGCGAGAATTCCACGATATCCGACGGAGGGATCGCTGCACAGCACTATTTCCTCGTGTCCCATCTGCGCGAGACTCTCGAAGAGCTTCATTGACTCAGTGACCCGTGAATAGCCTCATGATTGCCCGTAGAGAGCCCTTGCGATCACGATCCTCTGAATCTCGGAAGTGCCCTCATAAATCTCGGTGACTTTCGCATCGCGCATAAGGCGTTCGACTGGATAGTCCTTCACATACCCATATCCACCGAAGATCTGAACCGCCTGCGTCGTCACCCACATCGCGGTCTCGCTCGCCATTAGCTTCGCCATCGAGCTGAACTGGCGAATGCTCTGTCCGCGATCCTTCGCTGCAGCGGCTGCGTGGAGAAGAGCGCGAGATGCCGCGACTCGCATCGCCATGTCGGCCAGCTTGAATTGGATTGCCTCAAATTCCTTGATCGCTTTGCCGAACTGCTTGCGCTCCGCCGCGTAAGCGACCGAGTGCTCGAGCGCAGCGCGCGCGATGCCGATCGCCTGTGCCGCAATTCCCAGACGACCGTTGTCCAGCGACTGCATCGCGTACACGAATCCTTGAGTCTCATCTCCGAGAAGATTTTCAGCTGGGACGCGCATGCTGTCGAAGTTCAGCTGCACGGTCGGAGAAGCACGTAGGCCGAGCTTGTCTTCCTTTTTTCCGACTTTGAAACCGGGCAGATCCGGGGTGATGATGAAGGCACCGATACCGCGTGCGCCGCGACGCGCGCCGCGCGTATCGGTGCGCGCCATGGTGAGAATCGCTCCCGCGGTATTGCCGTTCGTCACCCAGGCCTTGGTGCCGTTGAGAACCCAGGAATTTCCGTCTTTAACTGCCTGCGTCGTGACGGCCGACGCGTCCGAACCGGCCTCAGGCTCAGACAAAGCAAAGGCGCCCAGTATCTCACCGCGCGCCATCTTCTTCAGAAATCGATCCTTCTGCGCCTCGCTCCCGTAGCGGAGAATCATCTGCGTCGGCAGCGAGTTGTGAACGCTCATAAGTACGGCAACAGAAGCGTCGGCCGCCGAAATCTCCTCGAGAGCGATCAGGTAGGTGCCTGTGTCGGTGCCGAGTCCGTCATACTGCTCGGGCAGCATCATGCCCAGGAATCCCAGCTCGCCCAGTTTTTTCACGAGCGTCGGCTCGAAGTACGCTTTCTCGTCCCACTCGGCTGAATGCGGAAGAATTTCCGCGCGGGCGAATTCGCGCGCGAGTTTCTGAACTTCTGTCTGTTCTTCGGTGAGTGGGTGGAGAGCCCAGGACACGTCGGATCTTTACTTGTTGTAGGTATAGAAGCCGCGACCGCTTTTCCTGCCCAGCCATCCAGCGGCGACATACTTCTTGAGCAGCGGACACGGCCGGTACTTCGGGTCGCCGAGTCCATCGCGCAACACTTCCAGAATAGCGACGCACGTGTCGAGTCCGATGAGATCGGCGAGAGCGAGCGGACCCATCGGGTGATTCATTCCAAGCGTCATCACCTGATCGATTGCGTCCGGTTGAGCGACGCCTTCCATTAGGCAGTAAGCCGCTTCGTTGATCATCGGCATCAAAACTCGATTCGAGACGAAGCCGGGAAAGTCGTTCACCTCGACGGGAGTTTTCTCGAGCCGCAAAGCAACGTCGATGACGTATTTCGTCGTTTCATCGGATGTCGCGAGTCCACGGATGATCTCGACGAGCTTCATCACCGGCACCGGATTCATGAAATGCATTCCGATCACCTTGTCGGGACGCGATGTCCGTCGCGCAATCTCGGTAATGGAAATTGAGCTGGTATTAGTCGCGAGTATCGCGCCTGGCCTGGCAATGCGATCGAGATCAGTGAAGATCCGATACTTGAGCCCACTGTCTTCGCTAGCTGCTTCGATGATGAGCGGCGGTTCGGCTGCGCTTTCAAGCTCCGTGGTGAGATCGATTCGCCCGAGAATCTTCGCCTGATCCTCAGCCGGGACGGCTCCTCTTTTCACTTGCCGCTCGATGTTCTTCGCGATCGTCGATCTTCCCTTGTCGAGTGCTTCCTGCGAGATGTCGATCATTGTCACCAGAAATCCGGATTGCGCGAAGACGTGCGCGATACCGTTTCCCATCTGGCCAGCTCCAACAACCGCGACGCGGTCGGTCATGCTTTCCACTCCACTCGGCGCAGGTAGCGCGCATAGAGATAAAAGATCGCGACAAACATTACTGCCACAGCGGCGAGTCCTCCCTCAGGACCCCACGGTCCACCGGTCAACCAATCTGGACCGGTCTCGACCGTCCGGTAATCGGGATCACGCGAGGGGATTCCGCTGACCGCGATGTGCAGGGCGCCGGACATCACCCAGTTCCAGGCGAAGTGCGCGGCTCCCGCCGCATACAGGCTGCGCGTTGCGAGAAGAATCGCGCCAAGGAAAAATCCCGCAACGACGACTGCCAGTATGGATTCCGCGTCAGCTCCGGGATTCCAGGCGTGCAGCAGGCCAAACACGACACTGGTTACGATGAGAGCTAGTCTCCACCCAGCAGTACGTCGCAGAACCGAAAACGCGTAGCCTCGGATAAGGAGCTCCTCGAAGAACGCAGCGGGAAGCAGCACGATTGTGGAATGGCCCGCTTCGCCCCACCAGCTGCCGGGAAAGGTGCGATCGATGCGCAGCATGTGGCTCGCGAGGAGCAGCATGCACGCAAGGCCAATCGTGATAGCTCCGTACGCGGCGCCTTTGATGATCA
>DASWCI010000449.1:0-6211 GCA_036390195.1 Gemmatimonadaceae bacterium | reverse complement strand
CGCGATGGAGCCGTAGAGAAAATCATACGGGTACGTGGAAAGCAGCTCTGCGATGCTGGAGGGAAGAAGCGCGAGCGAACGCATGACCGCTTCTCCCAGAAAGATGTGAGTCCCGGGAGTCCAGGCATGCGCGATCGCCGGTGTGAGCATCAGCGCCAGCAAAACCGCCAGCGCGATGCGTCCGGCCGATCTCATTCCGTGCGGCCTAGATGCCGATGCGCTTGCGCTGCCGCCGGACTGCTTTGCGAAGATCGTTCAGCTCGTCCTTCACGACGTCGTTGATCGCGCCCCTCGCGCTATCGACATAATCGCGCACCTGCTCAACAACATCGTCGACTGGAATCCTGTCCACCAACTCCTCGCCACGATCGACGGCTGATCGGAATCCGCGCTGGGCACGCGGAGCAGCCCACCTGGCGCCTTCAAGCCCACGGTTCCCGGCCCACCTGGCACCTTCAGCTCCGGCCAATCCCGCGAGCGCCGCACCGCGACCCGCGTAGCGAACCAGTGGTCCGACCGGACGACGGCCCGACGGCCCTCGCCGAAGAAGCAGCGTGATTCCTGCGCCGACCGCTGCTCCGATGATTGCCGCAGTCAGAAGATCGTATTGCTGCTCACGCTCCTCGTCCAGCTCCATCTCTGGGTCGGACGCGCGGGCGCGGTTTCTCCCCACTGTCGGCTCTGGCTTCGTCGTAGTCCCCATCGCTCCACTCCTCCTCGTCAAATGCCTGATTAATTCCGGTTCGCACTCCGCGAATCGTCGACGCAGTCGTCACGAAAGCAGATTCCGCTTCTTCCTGCACGACTTCGAGAAGTGCATTCAGCTGGTTGATCCTGTCTTCCGTCGCACCGATCGCCTGTTGCAGCCGCTGATTCACCGCCGCCACTGTCTGACTCACCTGCTGGATGTCGACTCGGATCGCAGTGGAGATGTAGTCCACGTTGTCCGCGATCGCACTCGCGTGTCGCATCAGCGGGTTGATATCGCCGTAAATCTTGTCCAGCATGTCGCTGACCTTCTTGTAACTCTTTCGAAAATTCCAGGCCGCCGGGACTAGCGCGACGGTCAGGATGATTACCGTTATGGTCATGATGCCACTTGCCGCGCTGGTGATTTTATTCCACACCCCAGGCTCGGCGACGATCTGCTTCGTGTAGATCGTGTCCGGAAAAGCGCTAGCGGCCTGCAGCAGCAGCGCGGCGCCGGCACCCAACCGTTCCATCATGTGCGTGAAGTGTGCAAGTGAGAGGCCACCTACGGATAAGGTTTGGTTCGCGGTACGAAGAGTGCTCAGGGCGATATATTTGCGCAACACGATCTTCACCACTGACGTCCTTCAACATGCCAGCAGTACAGTTCGTCGTCGAGGGAGGCAAGTCCCTCGGCGGCTCGATTCGCCCTTCAGGAAACAAAAACGCCGCGCTGCCAATCGTGGCGGCGTCGCTTCTCTCTCAGCACCCAGTCCACCTGGAGAACGTTCCGCGCATCCGAGACATCGAGACCCTGGTCGAACTGATTCGCTCGGTCGGTGCCTCGATGGAGTGGGTCGGCCAGAACTCGCTCGATGTACATGCCAAGGACCTTCGTCCAGCCGACCTGAATCCGACGCTGTGCGCAAAGATCAGAGCGTCGATCCTACTCGCCGCGCCGCTACTGGCGCGCTGTGGCCAGGTCACGCTGCCGCCGCCCGGCGGCGACGTCATTGGTCGTCGACGTCTCGACACGCATTTCCTCGCCCTCGAACAGCTCGGCGCGCGCTTCACCCACGGGAAGATGATCGAGATGCGAGTGAACGGCTTTCGCGGCGCCGATGTCTTTCTCGACGAGCCGAGTGTCACGGCAACCGAGAATGCCTTGGTGGCGGCGGCATCGGCAACAGGAACCACAGTTCTCCGGAACGCCGCCAGCGAACCCCACGTCCAGGATCTCGCCCACTTTCTCATCGCCCTGGGTGCCCAGATTGAGGGCGTCGGCACCAACAACGTGACGATCCACGGCGGACGTCCACTCGGCACGAAAGCGGTCACGTACACCATCGGCCCCGATCACATCGAAGTTGGCTCGTTCATCGGTCTCGCGGCAGTGACACGGTCGGAGCTGAGGATCGAGAATGCCGGTATCGAGCACCTCCGCTCCACCCGCATGGGTTTTTCCCGCCTTGGCATCGAATGCGAGGAGGACGGACCAGACCTGATCGTTCCAGCGAAGCAGTCCCGCCAAATCCAGGCAGATATGGGCGGCCACGTCCCGAAGCTCGAGGATCAACCGTGGCCCGCGTTCCCGGCCGATACGATGTCCATCGCGATTGTTACCGCGACTCAGTGCGAAGGGCTCATACTGATGCACGAAAAGATGTTCGAGTCGAGAATGTTCTTCGTCGACAAGCTGTCCACTATGGGCGCGCGCATCGTTCTCTGCGACCCGCACCGCGCGTTGGTCCATGGCCCCTCACGGCTGCGTGGCGCGTTCCTCGAGTCTCCCGACATCCGCGCGGGAATGGCGATGTTGTTGGCGGCGCTGTGCGCCGAAGGAACCAGCTTCATCAACAACGTCGGGCAGATAGAGCGCGGCTACGAGCGCATCGACGAACGCCTTAACGCACTGGGCGCCTCCATCACTCGCGTTGACGATCGACGTCATTAGCGTGACTGCAGTCCCGAAGGAGGTAATCACCGACTTCGAGAGTTGGGGAATTCGCGCCTTCACGACGACGCGCGATGCCGGATCATTCAGTCTATCCGGTACCGATCCGGTCAACGAAGTGATGGGTCGATGGACGGCGGTGCAGCGGGAGCTCTCCGAAACGGCGCGCCGACTGGCATCGATTCGGCAGGTTCACGGCACCCGTGTGCTCGTGCACACAGGCGGTTGGGAGGGGTGGCTTCGCGGGGAGGAAGCAGACGGTCACATCGCTGCTGAGAAAGGAACCGGACTCGCCGTCGGGGTCGCGGATTGCGTCCCGGTTTTCATCGCCCACCCTTCGGGTATCGTAGCTCTCCTTCACTCAGGCTGGAGGGGAACCGCTGCGCACATAACGACCGAGGCGATTGCCGCGCTGGCTCGATACGGACTCGCGCCCGACGAGCTGGCAATTCATCTCGGCCCCGCAATCTGCGGACGGTGCTACGAGGTGAGCATCGAGGTCCGTGAGCAGCTGACCGGACAACCCGCGACTCGGCCGGGTCACGTCGATCTGCGCTCGCTCATCGCCGAACACGCCACCGAGACTGGGGTGCAGAAGATAACCGTCAGCTCGTTTTGCACCCGCTGTGATAACGATCGGTTCTTTTCTCACCGTGCCGGCGACGAGGGCAGGCAAATAGCAGTAATCGCCGCCCAGGCCTAGAGGTCCGAAGTCCTCAGTTTACTTGACTCGACCCCTCCATCGGTCTAGATTGCGTGGGGCGTTCAACTCGGCGGCCAACCGGAATGTGGGGATACCCCCACATTTTTTTGTCTCTGGAACAAACCTCGAACCTGGATGAACGAAACGCTGGAAGCCCTTGTGGCCTCGGAGATTAAGCCACTTGGATTGGAGCTTTTCGAGCTGAAGGTCGGAGGCAGCAGGGCTCGTCCCGTTCTCGACGTTCGCGTCGAGCGCGAAGGGGGAGAAAAGGTTTCGGTCGACGATTGCGCGGCGGCATCGCGCGCGATCGAAACAAGGCTGGACACAGAAGATTTTGGCGGCGGCAGGTACGTGCTGGAAGTCTCATCTCCGGGCATCGAGCGGCCGCTTAGGAATGCGAAGGACTGGAAGAGGTTCGTTGGTCGGAGCGCGGTGGTCACCGCCAATGTGGCGGGCGACCCGGCGGGTCGGCGAACGGACGAAGTTGAGATCGCTGGTGTCGAAGGAGATAACGGCGACGAAATCGTGATAGTGCGCAACGAGCGCGGAGACGAGCGGCGCTTTCCGCTCGCCGCCGTCGAGAAAGCTCGGCTGGCGTTTCACTGGAAAAGGTAGGGTCTAAGACATGGCGGCTTCGGTAGAGATTCTGACGGCGATCCGCGAGTTGACTAACTCGAAACAAATCGATCGCGCCGAATTGCACGGGCTTCTGGAGGACGGCATCAACGCCGCCCTGGCCAAGAAGCACGGGCCAACGGTGCAGGCTGAAGTCGACATCGACGAGAGCAAAGGTGCGATTCGTATTGTCCTGCTTAAGACGGTAGTCGAAGAGGTGACTGATCCGGCCAGCCAGATCTCGCTCGAAGAAGCGCGATTCGAGGATCCGGATTTTCAGATCGGCGACCAGATGGAGATCCCGGTGGACTTCGCCGAATTCGGCCGAACGGCGGTGCAGGCAGCGAAGCAGCGCATCATTCAGCGCGTCCGTGAAGGGGAGCGGTCGAAAATCCGCGACGAGTTCTCCAGCAGGGTCGGCGACCTTCTTTCAGGCGAGGTCCAGCAGATCGAGCGTGGAAAGCTCGTCATCATGCTCAACAAGTTCCGCGAAGCGGAAGCAATAATTCCTTACCGCGAGCAGAACCACCGCGAGCATTTTCATCAGGGGGATCCGATCCGTGCCGTTCTCAAGCGCATCGAAGAGACACCCAAGGGGCCGCGGCTCGTCCTGAGCAGAGCGGATGCTCTTTTCGTCAAGGCCTTGTTCAAGCTGGAAGTCCCGGAAATCCAGCAGAATCTGGTAGAAATTCGAGCGAGTGCCCGCGAGGTCGGGAGCCGGACGAAGATTGCCGTCTTCTCACGCGATGATTCCGTAGATCCAGTGGGCGCGTGCGTCGGGCTCAAGGGATCGAGGGTGCAAGCTGTGGTCAATGAGCTCGGTGGCGAGCGAATCGACATCGTGCCGTGGTCTGCCGATCCAGAGCGTTTCGCCAAGCTGGCGCTCGCGCCGGCGAGAGTGGCGCGGGTGTTCAGCGATCCCGCGACCAAGACGATTCAGGCAATTGTGGATGAAGATCAGTTGTCGTTGGCGATCGGTCGAAACGGACAGAACGTTCGCCTCGCCTCTGAGCTCACGGAATGGAAGATCGAGCTCTACTCGAGTCGCGAGTGGATGGAGCGCGGCAGCGATCAGCCGATTTTTGCGCCGCTACCGACGGAGGAGCCAGTGTCTGGTGTCAATCCGCGTCTAGCCGACATCGAAGGGATGCAGCCGGCAACGGTCGCAGTTCTCGAGGAGGCGGGGTACCGCACCCTGGACGACATCATCGATCTCGAGCGAGAAGACTTTCTGCGACTTCCGGGCATCGCGCCGGAGGAGGCCGATCGTCTGATGGCGATTATCAATGAGTTGACGACCGATGAAGTGCCGGAGACTGGAGAAGAAGCGGTTGCAACGACAGAGGCTGACGTCGCGGCAAGCAGCGAGATGGCATCGGAGGGCGGAAACGCTGCTGCGCCGGAAGTAGCACCGGACGTGGAAGGGAAGAAGACGGAGTAGACGAAAGTGGACACCGTCCAGCAGCGCAAACTCCTTGGCCTGATTGGCCTAGGTGTTCGCGGGCGGGGCGCGATAGTAGGTGTGGAGAGAGTTCGGGACGCGGCGAAGCGCGGCAAGTTGTATCTGGCTATTGCGGCACCAGATGCTTCGAGCAACAGTTTGGATAAAGTACTTCCGCTGCTCCACGCTCGCGGAATAACGGTAGTAATTGGACCGCTGGCCGCCGCGCTTGGATCGGCGGCCGGTCGTGAGACCACCACCGTAGTTGGGATTGTCGACAAGGGTCTGGCAAAGGGGATTCGGGCACTAAGTCCGACGCCGATGTCTGATGGCCGTAGAGTTGGGGAGGACGAGGGTTGAGCAAGCTTCGAGTACATGATCTGGCGGGCGAGTTCGGAGTTTCCAGCGACGAGGTGATCAATCTCCTTCGTCAGATGGATGTTCCGGTGCGTAGCCATCTGAGCCCATTGAGTGACGATCAGGTCGCCCGCATTCGCGCCCGTTGGGAGCGCGAGAAGCGAGCTCGTGTTGCTGCTCCGTCCGCCGCAACTCGTCGGCGTCGCGGAACCGCCGCGGTGACTGCCGCGCCCGAAGCCAAGGCCGAACCATCTGCGCCGGCCGAGGGCACGGTCAGACGACGTCGTCGGGCGGCCGTGGAGCCAGTAGCCGAAACAGCTGCTGTTCCAGCAGCCGCGACGCCGGAAACCAAGCCTGCTGGTACGACCACGCCTCAGGTTGCACCGCCCGCACCTATAGCCGCATCGGCATCCACAGAGACTCCGACAGTCGAGCGTCCTAAAGTTCCGGG
>DASWCI010000448.1:0-4401 GCA_036390195.1 Gemmatimonadaceae bacterium | reverse complement strand
ACTTTTTTCCGACGCACTTTACCCGCGATGCGGTAACAGGGACTGTCACGAGAATCGACCAGGAAGTCCCGTCCACAGGTTGTCCCTCTAGCTACCAGCCGCCCAAGGACAACCGCTTTCGCAGCAAGCTCACTTTCAGCTTCGCGATCGGGCAGGCGTTCTAGCATCCCATGACCCGCCGTCTCCGCATCGCGATCGGGAGCGCCATCATCCTGGTGGGGCTCATACTGATCGTCATCCTCAGCTTCGTCAGCGTCACGCACACCAGTATCGGCCAGGAGCGCCTGCGCCGAATGGTCTCGACGCTGCTCGAGGGAAGGGTGAAGGGCAAGGTCTACCTTGGTCGCATCAGCGGCGGGCTTTTGAGCGGAGTGACGATCGACTCAGTCGAGATACGAGACGACGAAGATTCAGTTTTCTTCGCCTCGGGACCGATCACTGTCGCGTATGATCCACGCGATCTATTTGACCGCCGAATTCTTCTCAGCTATCTCGAGGCCGATCATCCGGTCGTGCATCTGCGTCAGCACGAGAATGGAGACTGGAACTGGCGGCGAATATTCCCGGCAAGCGTCGAGAAGCAAATGCGGAACGAGCGTGGCTTCGGACAATATATCGTTGTCGATTCGTCGGTGGTCCGCGACGCCAGCTTTACGCTCACGCTGCCCTGGCATCCACCTGACACTCTTCGGGGAGCAAAACTCGATAGCGCCATCAGATACGAGCTGACTCGACCCGATCACGAGATCCGTCGCACCCGGGAAGGATTCGCTCGCACCTGGAGATGGACCCAGCTTCAGGCGAATCTAGGACTCGCGCGCATCGCGGATCCCGATACCATCGGCCGGCTGGTCAGGCTCAGAAAACTCAGTGTTGGAGAATCGGATCCGCCTTTCAAGTTTCGAAACGTCTCCGGCACGATCCTCCACTTCGGCGATTCAGTCTTCGTCGATAGCGATCACTTCGATCTTCCCGGCTCGACGGGAAAGGCGCATGGAAGTGTGGTGTGGGGCAGCAATCTGCCGGTGCGCTACTATATCCATGTCGTCGGCGACTCAGTGTCGCTGGCCGACGTCGCGTGGGTCTATCCGACTCTGCCGACTACCGGCAGCGGGAAGATGGAGCTCGACATCCGCAGCGAGCGCAACCCAAAGTATCTCGATTACATCCTGACCAACATGGATGTCAGGACGACACGCTCGCATCTGCTCGGGCAGATGACCTTCGGCACTGGCGGACCCGTCCTCGCGGTCAAGAACGTCGAGCTGCAGGCTGCGCCGGTCAATTTCGATTTGCTGCGCACGCTGAACGGCAAACCGTTTCCCTATGATTGGCAGGGAAACCTTACCGGAACCGTGCGTGCTTCCGGCGGACCACTAAACCACTTCAAGGTCGAGCAATCCGCGCTGATTTTCGAGGATGCAAACGTGCCTGGCGCCGTTACGGAAGCACGGGGCGAAGGCGAGCTCGACATCCTCTTTCCGGCGTTCACGGCATTCCACGACTTCAACGTCGATGTTGCGACGCTCGATCTGCGGACGCTTCAATACCTGAATCCGCTGTTTCCTAAAATCAAGGGGACGATATCGGGAACAGCGACGCTCGACTCCTCATGGCTCGACGTCCGCTTCAGTAATGCGGATCTCTACCATCATGATGCGAATCAGCCCGTTTCCCACGTAACTGGCAACGGGCGCGTGACGTGGGGCGAGAAGTATCTCACGTATGATCTCGCTCTCCAGGCGCAACCGCTGTCTTTCACCGCGCTGTCGCACTCGTACCCGCTGCTGCCGCTACGCGGGAGCTACGCGGGCCCTGTGCAGGTGAAGGGCACTTCTCCAAATCTGCTGGTGAATACGACGCTAACGGGTCCGGCAGGCACCTTCGGCTATAACGGTCTCGTCGACGCGGATCCTGTCGAATATGGCGCACGTGGGCGCGCGACTTCTACCGCGCTCAATCTGCGAACACTGCTCGACAACAATCAGCTTCCGCACACGCAGCTCACCGGTCAGTACGATCTCGACCTGCGCGGCGAGGACCTGGCGACTCTTACCGGACGCGCTGTTGCTTCGATCGAGAAATCGACGCTCGCCGGATTTCGCGTCGATCCGTCCGTCGCCCGCCTCCACTTCGGAAGCGGCGTGGCAACCGTCGATACACTGGCCCTCAACGCCGCGGGACTCAAGGCAGCAGCATCAGGCACTTTCGGGCTGACAGGTGCTCATACCGAATCGCTCAAATTCTCCGCCGCGATGGAATCTCTGTCGCGACTGCGTGCGCTCGTGCCGTCGCTCGCCGACGTATCGCAGCTCGATTCGCTGCGCGGAAGCGGAGAGCTGACTGGCGAGCTGACCGGAAGCGCTGAACATCTTTCGCTCAACGGAATCATAACAGCGAACGATGTGCGACTCGGCACGCGCAGCGTGGAGAGCGTGCGTGGGACGGTTCTGCTCGCTGACATGACGAAACAGGCGAGCGGGTCATTGATATTGGGCGCCGACACTGTGGCCCTTGGACCTGTTGGCTTCAACAACATCAGGGCGTCAGTTGCGCTCGCATCACCGACGTCCGGACACTTCAGCGCATCGCTGCTCAGTCAGAGCGGTGTTCAGACGGACCTGTCGGGCAACATTACCCGCAGCAGAGACACGACTGTCCTCAGACTCGACAGCGCCGCGGTCGTCGTCGATGCAGAAAACCGCTACCGACTCCGCTCACCGAGCCGCGTCGCGTTCTCGAAGGGATTTCTCGCTCTCGATTCTCTGATCCTTCAGCATAGCAGCAATGCGAAACTGATCGTCGAGAACCTGCGATTGAAGGGTGACTCGATCGGAGGCCACATCCGCACCGATAGCGTCGACATGCGACTCTTTCGAGCCTTCGTCCCCGGACTCGTCGATGCGCGAGGAGCGATCGTAGCCGACGTCGACATCCGCGGCAACATCAAACAGCCGAGACTTTTCGGACAGATCTCGCTTGCCGATGGCAGTGCTGCGTTCTCCAATCTTGGAACGCGCTTCAACCGGATTCGGGCCGACATCGCGCTGTCAGGTGACACCGTGCACATCAAACAGATCTCCGCGGAGACTGTGAAGGAGCGGCGTGGCTCGGTGAGGGTGGAAGGCACCGTGAGCTTCGAGCACTACGACAATCCATCGTTCTCTCTCGTTGCGAACGCGTCGAACTTCCACGCCATCGACAAGCCTGGACTTGCAGCGCTGGACATCTCCACTGGACCGCCGGTAACGCTGACAGGATCGACGCTCGATGCGGTGATGCGCGGGACCGTGCGTGTAGAGCGGGGAACGATCTACATCCCCGAAGTCATAAAGAAGAGGATCATTGATCTCAGCGATCCGGAGTTTCAAAGCACGGTTGATACGCTGCTCGCCCAAAATCGCGAGGTGATGCCGCGCGCGCCGAAGGCCGTGGCGAGAAATCTGAGACTGGAGAACGTCGCGGTTGACATCGGATCGGATGTCTGGCTGCGGTCAACGGAAGCGAACATCAAGCTCGGTGGATCGCTCAACGTGACGCTCGCTCCGCCGAATCCGGGAGAGCCGCCACGGCTTGCGCTGGAGGGAACGCTCAGCGCGGACAAGGGGACGTACAGACTGAATCTCGTCGAGCCGTTCATCCAGCCGACGTTCGATGTGCAAAGCGGAACGCTGACGTTTTACGGAACTCCGGATCTTAATCCGGGACTCAACATCAGCGCGATTCACACCGTTCGTCAGCCTCGACAGAGCGCGAATGGACGAGATGTCAGAGTCGAGGTCGACATCACGGGCACGCTCGCTCGGCCACAGCTGGCGCTGAAGAATCCCGACAACCTGCCGCTCTCCGAGAGCGACTTGCTCAGTTATCTGGTGACTGGCGAGCCGGCGGTGGGACTCGACAACACTTCAACTCAGGTGGCCAGCCTCGGGGTACGCACGATCGCGAACATCTTCACCAACGCAATTCCGAAGAGCGTTATCGATATCCTCGAGGTACAGACGGCGACACCGGGCGCCGATGCAACGTCAGCGAACGCGAACAATCCGTCATACTATAGCCTTCTCAACACCCGCGCTGTGCTCGGCAAGCAAATCGGCAGCAGGTGGTTCCTCGGCCTGAGCACCGGACTCTGCTTCGTGAATCCGAGCGCATTCAAGGAAAATCTTGGTCTTCAGCTGGAGTACAGAATCAGCTCAGTGTACAGCGCGCAGGCGGCAATCGAGCCTGGATCTAGCAATACCCGATGCGACAAGGGCGCGACTCCGTCGTTCACTCCAACGCAGACGCCGTCACAGCTGGGGTTCGACCTCTTCCGAAACTGGCGTTTCTAAAATCAGGTTGATTCGTCAAGTAGTGCGATTCCAGTTTCCCGCATGACCATCCAACCGCGAAAGTGAT
>DASWCI010000447.1:0-6727 GCA_036390195.1 Gemmatimonadaceae bacterium | reverse complement strand
ACGGTGAACGCCAGAGTTACACTGTCCTCCACTCCGGCGAGACGCGCGTTGAACGGATACTTCGCGTTCACGCCTGATATCGGCATCGATGCGTAGCTGAATGGGGAGCTGTATAGAGGCACTTTCGCCCTGAAAACCTGCCGGACGGCTGGGACTGTATCCGGGTTCTCCTCCGAGACAAGCTGCAGAACCAGCGGAATTGAATCGACGTCCCCAATCGGCGGCGCGAGTGACGCACGTGACATCGATCGGAGAGCCGCCATTACACTATCGGCGAGGCTCGGCGTCAACGCTGCATCGACAACTTCTATGTCAGTGAGTTTGCCGTCGTCGTGCGCTGTCGCGTACGCCACGGCCCCAAGGCTGAGGATGCCGCCGACGCATCGGGAGCCGAGTTATCGAATCCGAGGCGCGCAAAGTATCGAGACAGCCGACGCTGTCGACGACGGTCCGTCGCGCTAACGCGATTTTGCTCTTTGCCTGGGGATTGGTGGCGCATGCAGCGCCGGCGAGTGCGAGCGGGGCGAAGACTAAAGCGCTGATGCGGAGACGCACCCGCTCAATCTGTTCGGGCGCCCGCTTCCTGTCACCTAGAAGCCCAGGTAAGCCCTCACTCTTGGCTCCATCTTCTCGGGCGTCCAGAACGGCATCCATACCAGATTCACTTCTACTTTCTCGACGCCCGGCAGGGCCATCACTTCCTGTTCGGCGTTCGTCATCAGCTCGGGCCCCGACGGACACGCCGGCGATGTCAACGTCATGTCGATTTTTACCGTCGCGCCTTCAACGACGATGTTATAGACCAGTCCGAGATCGATGACATTGAGCTGAAGATCAGGATCTTTCACCCGTCGTAGCGCAAGCTTCACCTGATCCTCTGACACCACGCCAGTGGTGGTGGAGGATTCAGTGGAATCGGGTGAAGCAGCTGATTCGTCGCTCATTCGATGTCCGGCTTTGACTATCGAATAATCACCCAGTCGACCTGGCTGAAACAAGAGCGGGCGCCCAACAGGCGCCCGGCTTTATGTCCGCTGTGCTGGAGATTAACGCTTTTTCTTCGCGCTCTTTCTGGCAGTCGCCTTTTTGGCAGAGCTGCTCTTGTGCGCGGAGCTCGCGCGGCTCCTCGAGGTGGCGCTGGCAATCGTGTGATGCCGGGACGAACCATGACGACGTCTCGACGCGCGCGGTGGCGGCGGATTCCAGCCCACTTCGCGATCCGCGCGGAAGCGGCGCGATCCAGACGCGACCTTCGGACCATCGAGGACCGACAGGACTGCAGCGTCGGACAGATCGGCGCGAACATCCGAGATGACCTTCGCTGGTCGGAGCGCCCGGGCCGCGTGCACGCGATTGGTCAGCAGGATGACGAACATCTCGCGCTCGGGATCGATCCACATCGACGTTCCGGTGAACCCAGTGTGACCGTAGGCAGTTGGCCCCAGGAACCGGCCGGACCCGTAATCGCCCTCGGCCGTATCCCAACCCAGCGCGCGATGACCGAATGCGCGCGAGGTGAAAAGCTCGACAGTCGGCTTGCTGATGATCTGGACACCATTGTACTCGCCGCCGTTCAGCATCATTTGCGCAAATACCGAAAGGTCCGCCGCTGTGCTGAAGAGACCAGCATGTCCTGCCACGCCACCGAGCGCATAGGCGTTTTCGTCGTGAACCTCGCCTCGCAGCGGATAACCGCGGGGCGGCGTAACCTCAGTGGGTGCGATGCGACTGCGGAGGGAGTCGGCTGGGCGGAACATCGTCTCGTTCATTCCGAGCGGCTCGAATACGCGCCGGCTCAGGAACTTGTCGAGCGGCTCACCGGCGACAACCTCGACGATCAGCCCGAGAACGTCGGCACCGAGGTCTGAGTAGATGTACTGTGCACCGGGGCGACCCTCGAGTGAGGTGCTTAGGACGAGCGCTCGGGCTTCGAGCGGAGTCTGGGCAATCCGCCAGATATCTCTCCCCGCCGGGAGCCCGGAGGTGTGTGTCAGCAGCTGGCGAATGGTGACCTTGTCCTTGTCACCGCCGCCAAACGTTGGGATGTAGTTCACGACCGGGTCATCGAGCCCGATCTTCTTTTCATCGAACAGGATCATGATGGCCGTAGTAGTGCCGACGACCTTGGTTAGTGATGCGACGTCGTAGATAGTGCGCTGGGCATCGACGGCGGTGCTGCTCTCGCTCCAGGAGAGTTTGCCGAAGCCTTTCTCGAATACCGCCGCGCCCTTTCTGCCGACGACGACTGAGGCGCCGGGGTAGCCTCCAGCCTTGATTCCGCGCTCGATGACGCGCTCGATGGCGCTGAGGCGGCTGCTGGACATGCCGACTTCTGTCGGTGACTTGACCGGCAGGCCATCGCCTGCTCTGGTCACCGTCAGGGCGGTGAGAATCACTCTAAGCAACGCTAACTCCTTGGACTACTTTAGTTTATACCGACAGCGAGATACGAAGTTCCAATGGGCCCTACACATAGTGTCACCTACTGGAACCGCGAGACGTACGGTTGCAAACGATTCCACAGAGTGAAAGTCACCGATTCTACAGCGGAAATTGCAGAATTCCAGAGGAAACTTCAGATACGCGCGCTGTGACTAAGAAAGTGTCCGAGATGCCAATCGATCAGCTCGACCTCAAACGCGCAATAGCGGGCGACGAGAGGGCAATGCAGCGGCTTTGGTCGCAGCATGCGCCGCATATCGACGCGGTTGTTCGCAGGTTGTGTGGCGATGCCGAGCTGGCGGCCGACATCTCCCAGGAAGTCTGGATGCAGATCTTCAGGGCCTTGCCAAGCTACCGGGGCGACTCGCAATTCGGAACATGGGCCCACCGAATCGCGGTGAACCGCACTCTCAACGCACTACGCAAGATAAGACGTATCGCGAAGCTTGAAATAGAAATCGAAGATGACTCCGCGGTCACCGAGAACGATAGCGACCGGACTTTCATGGCCGAATCGATCGAGCAGGCGATGAACAGGCTGTCGCCGGGAGCCAGAACGGTGTTCGTCCTTCACGACATTGAAGGGTACACGCACGGGGAGATTGGAGAGGAGCTCGGAATCACGCCGGGCGGATCGAAATCGCAACTGTTCAAGGCGCGCGCGAAGCTGCGCAAGCTCCTCGCGCACCTGGTAGATGAATCACCAACTATCGCAGGAAAGGGGAAGGGACATGTCGCATCTGTCTGAAGACCAGCTAGACCAGATCATCGCCGAGGAGCGCTCGCGAGAGTGGACACCTCTCAACGACTGGCGGACGATCGCAGCGCGAGCGCAAGAAGAAGGTTTGATTCGCGAGTCGCAATCTTCGCGGCGTACGCAGCCCTGGCTGCAAGCCGCGGCGGCGGTGCTCCTGCTCATAGGCGGAATAGCGATCGGCCGCACCACGATCGGATTGCCGAGCGCAATTCAAAGCTCGGCGAGCAATCGCACGGCGGCACCAACGCCGTCGACTACGGGCTCGAACATGGTGCCGCTGTTAGAGAATGGCGTCAACTTCACCTCCGTGGATGAAGCGTCAGCGGCGCTCGATCGCGCAGTGGATCAGTATCGTCGCGCCTCGGAGTTTATTGCTGCGGCCAACAATGCCTCGACTCGCAGCAGGGACAGCCTCGCCATGTACTCGGCGCGCGCGGCTGCGCTCGACAAGATCGTGGACGCGACGGAGAGTGCGCTGCAAACGGCGCCGCACGATCCGGTGATCAATCAGTACTACCTGGCGACGATGGGTGCGCGCGTGGCCACGCAACAGCTCGTTGCCCGTCCGGTGGGATTGAGGGGGTTCTAATCTGATGGCTAGCGGCAAAGAGATACTCGTGTCGAGAAGTGGTTTTCTGTTCGCAGCGACGACGCTCATTGCGTTGCTACTGCTGCCAGTGAGTCTCGAGGCGCAGGAAACCCGCAGGATCATCCTCCAACCGCCGACGGGCTGGTTCGGAGTGAGGATCTCGGATCAGGCGATCGTCGATGAGCGGGGTAACGCCTTTTTCGATTCATATCCGGTGATTACCCACGTTGACTCAGGCTCGCCCGCGGCAAAAGCTGGCGTCGTACCTGGTGACGTGCTGCTCTCATTCAACTCGCACGACATGCGCGGCGGGACCATGGCGCTGAGCAAGTGGCTCAGAGCGGGAGCCCCGTTCGTGTTGAAGGTGCGGCGCAACGACGCGACGCGGACCATCAGAGGTACTCTCGGCAGGCGTCCGGAAAACTGGGAGCAGAACATGATCGTCGAGCTTTCGGTGCCCGAGATCATGAAGGAGCGCAGTGGAGCGATTGCCCGCGCGCCGATGCCGATGGCTGGAATGATCCGAACGCGCGTGCCAGTCCCGGAACCGCTGCCTTCGGTGCTCGCTCCGGCATTGGGATACGGCAGCGGGGTGTATCCGTTCGCTGGCGCGGAGTTCACCGCTCTCAACGAGGATCTCTCCGAGCTCCTCGGCGTGAAGCCCGAGGGGGTCTTCGTCACGAATGTCATGGAAGGCTCACTGGCGAGAACGGCCGGACTTCGTGGCGGGGATGTGATTCTGCGCGCGGACAGCATCAAGGTCGAGAGTCCGATCGACCTGGTGCGCGCAATCAGGAGCGCGGATGAGAGCGATCGCAAGGTAGTGCTTCAGATCCTGAGAAAGCACAAGGCGCAGACGCTGACGCTCGCCTGGTAGTGCCTCGGGGTAGAGAACATCGCGCGAGCTAACACCCACAAAACCGAAGCGGGGAGCGCTCAGCGTTTAAGCGCTTTAGCCTGGAGCTTTACATGCCGGCAAGAAAGCTCCTAGCTAAGTAGCTGTAAAGCTCTCCGCTCCCCGCTTCAGTATTGTGGATCTCGAAGTTCCGACGCTCAACTCGGAAGTTTTCGTGTTTCGGGGATCAGCGATGCATGGATGGCCATGGCGGCAACCGCCCCGCTCGACGCTGCGACGATCGCGAGCTGGGGAGCGTGCGCAATGTCGCCCGCTGCGTAGACATTCTTCACCGAGGTGTGATTGTGCTCGTCGACCACGAGTCTGCCGAGCTGGTCTCGCTTGCATCCGAGCTGAGCTCCCAGGTCGTCCGACGGGTATTGACCGATAGCGAAGTAGAGACGCTCGCAGTCGAGCGACATGCCATCCTCCAGCTCGACCCCGCTGATCTCGCGATCTTTCGAGACGACGCACCTGATCGGCCCGTCGAGCACCGGGATGTTGAGTGCCTTGAGCTGATCGAGGACTTCCTGCTCCATGTCGGGTGGCTCACCATTTGTACAGATCATGATCTGCCGGGTCCAGGTGGTCAGCGCTAGCGCCATGCCGACCGCTTTGCGTCCTGTTCCAACCACCACTGTTTTTTTGTCGCGCGTCTCGTAACCATCGCAGTCGGGACAGACGTGAACTGTCTCGCCGTAGCACTGGTCGAGCCCCGGGATATTCGGCCAAACGTCTTTCAGCCCAATCGCCAGTAGAATTCGCGGCGCCTCGATCGTGCTTCCATCGCGAAGACAGATGGCGAAGAGCTCACCGGTCTCATTTATCGCCTCATCGACGATCCCGCCCACGAATTCGACGCCATACTCCGCGCACTCGGCGTGGCCGATCGCGCGCAGCTCCGGCGAGCGGATTCCCTGATGCCCGAGATAACCGTTGATCCCGCGCGTCTCCCAGTTACGTGGATCCCCAGAATCGACGACGACGACTTTGTGTAGATAGCGGGCCAGCCAGAGTGCAGCGCTCAGTCCGGCCGGACCGCCTCCCACTACTGCAATATCGTAACGTTTTGCGGGCATGCGGGGCCGGGGGTGCAAATTCGATTCCCTGCACCCGTTCCCTCGTCACGAGTCACATCGCGGTGATTCAGTCGATTTTCAGAACTTGAGCTCGAGTCGCGTCGCGACCACCCAGCGATCAGAGTTCCTGGTCAGACCGCGCCCGATTCCGAGTGAAGCTTCCACGCCGGAGGGCAGCTCTGTGGTTCCCGTCGCAAACAGCTGATGGAGCTGATGACTCCTTGCATCGAAGCCTGTAAGCGGTCCGAGCAGTGAGTAGTACTCGAGACCGACGGCCTCGTCACCGCCTGGCCCGTACCGAAGCGCGGCCCGTGGCTCGAATTCCCATTCCTGTTCGCCTGTTCCGAATCCACGCTCGAATGCCGGATTCAACAGGAGCGAAACATTGCCAATCTCCTTTCCCAGAATCGGTGTGATCTCATAACCCCATCGATTCTCGGCGAAGCCGGATCGTGCGTATCCGACTTCCTGAGAGAGGCCGGCATCAAACGGGAGGTGCCACCGATTGGGAGCGACCGCGGTCAGCCGAGCGCGATTCCCGACGTACTGAACGCCCGCGCCATTTCGCGCGTAGACCACCGTGTAGAAGCTGGCACTCAGCCAACTGGCGAGTCCGGTGCTCAGCTCGAGGCTCGATCGAACCGAACGGTGAGTAGCTCGACCCTCAGGGTCGTCGACACGTTGAGCACCAGACGGAACGAAATTCGTGTGAAGCTCGATCTCTCCAGCGCCGCGCGCCGGAACGCCGGTGCCATAAACCTCGAACTCGTAGCCTTGTTGGGCCTGCGCCGACGCAGCGAGTAGGGAAAAAGCAGAAATTGCGATCGTCGTTCGGGTGAACATTGTCTGGTGGAAGTGGTTTAGGTTCCTCGCGTTGGGCAACCTAGCGTTCAAATTCAATTCAGACAAGTCCGCTCGGAATTAGATTTCTTTACCTCAAATCCTTCCACGAATTTCCAAGATGA
>DASWCI010000446.1:0-3643 GCA_036390195.1 Gemmatimonadaceae bacterium | reverse complement strand
TTTGCCGATTGGGGTGCGAGCGGCGCCGACGATTACTGGAGTGCGCGATTTATCGGGCATCTTGAATCAACCGATGTTGAAGTGATCTGCCATTTGAAATTTAACGACCCGCAGAAGGCTTCTGCAGCGAAGAACACAGTCGCCATGTTTGCCGGACCCTGGGTCACGATTACAATACTTCTTACATTGTGCGTCGACTCGCCGAATTGTTTCGGCCGGCGCGGCGCAACCTGACTAGAGGGCACCGATGCGCTCAGCGGCCGCGGGTTTAATGGGTATTGGCGGGATTCTCGTTTCGTTCGGCGCGGTCGTCGTCGTTCTGTCGCTATTTGCCAGGCGCCCAGATACGCGTCTCGAGCTTCCCGCCATGGCCACGATCGCGACAGGGTCGCTGCTGATCGGCGGGGTTTTGTTTGCACTCGGTTTCTTGCTGAGCCGCATTGGCCGCAATTCACGCACGTCTGCTGGCACTGAGGGCCACACGGCGTGAACCGCGTCAGCTTTTGATCGTCCCCGAAGCTCGATCCCAGGTTACGGCCGTCTTTCGAAAGTAGGATTCGTTCGCCATGTGACAAGCGAGCGCCGCGTTGTGGCCGAACACAACGTCCTCAACAACAGGACGCCTTGTGCGCACGGCGTCGAAGAAATTCGCAAGGTGCGGCCTCGTGTCGTCGAAATCCGGCATTCTGTACGCGATCGATTCCTGAGGCGGGAGCTTGGCAAGCTTTTCGTCATTCTCAGCGTGCCACCTCCTGAGATACTCTTCGCGCATCGCGCGCGGAAAGCTTCCCGTGTAATAGCTGGGATAAGTGTCGATGCCCAATTGGGGCGTGAAGCTCACGCTTGAACCGCCCACTTCCAGCAATCCTTTCGATCCCTGAATTCGGTAGGTCTCCGGCATTTCTGTGGCGAGGTTGAGTCGCATGTAGACTGGTAAGTCGCCGAAGTAGTAGACCACGCCATGAACGTCCGGCATGTTGCGACCGTCCTTCCAGTGACGGATCCCGCCAACCGCGGCTGCCTGTCTCGGCGGCTCGTTGATGCCGAGCATGAACATCATTCCGCTGATCAGATGGACGAGCAGATCGCCGGCGACCCCAGTGCCGTACTCCTTCCAGCAGCGCCAGCGCGCGAAGATAAGTGGGTTGAAGGGTCTCTTTGGAACGACGTCACCCTGCCAGGTATCCCAATCGAGATTTTGCGGTGACAGATCGAACGGCGGTGGATATTGCCACGCTCCCGTTGGATCGTTTCGCCCGAGCCATCCTTCGACCAGCATGAGATCGCCGAGCATTCCCTGAGCAATGATCTCCCGCGCTTTCGCGCAAGTCTGTGAACTTACTCTTTGGGATCCTATTTGTACTATGCGCCCGCTCTTTTTCGCGGCGTCGACCATCGCGACACCGTCGGCCGGGGTATGGGACATCGGTTTTTCGCAGTATATGTCCTTCCCCGCGCTCACCGCGTCGATGACGACCTGTCGGTGCCAGTGGTCAGGAACAGCCGCAACGATGCAGTCGATGTTCTTGTTGTCGAGGAGCTCGCGGTAGTGCCGAGTCACCGGCAGATCAGGTCGCACGATCTCTCGGGCCAGAGTGTGCCGGCCATCATATAGGTCCGCCGCTCCAGCGCACTCGACTCCCGGCAGGTGGATCGAAGTACCGAGGAGTCCCGAGCCCTGCATCCCCACGCCGATCATTCCGAATCTCACGGTGTCGCTGGGGGCGGCGCGTCCGGTGGGCAAGGTTTCGCTTTCCTGACTGAGGAGAACATTTCTCGCGGCCAGCGATCCGCCCGCGACAGCCGCGCTCACTCCGAGAAACTCACGTCTCGAAAAGTTGCTCTTGGTCATCGGATCTCCCAGCTTGTGGTTGCCGAGCCCCACTGAGCTTGCCAGTTCGTCGGGACGGAGAATATCGTATCACCCGCACACCACTGATAGGAAGATCTCATTTGATGCAGGGAGTCACCGAAGTGCTTTGTTACGGGACTGCTGTCGTTACGACACGAGCCTAAGGGGGATTTATGAATCGGCGCGAATTTCTCACTGCCCTCGGAATCGCTGCTGTAGCACCGAATCTCGGCTGCGCTTCCGCTGGTGCGGGCGCGTCGACGGGGACGCGACGGCTGAAAAAGGTTGGCATTCAGCTTTACACACTGCGTGACGACGCGCGACGGGATCTGGAAGGGACACTGGTGAATATTGCCCGGACGGGATACAGGGAGGTTGAGCTGCTGGCGTCGATGAACAACTTCGGCATGCCGCCGGAACGTTTACGCTCGATTCTCGATCGGAACGGTTTGACCGCTCCCTCCACACACGTAGATGTGAAGGTGTTCGACGATCTGGACAGGCAGATCGACACCGCGAAAATCCTCGGTCATCAATACCTGATTGTCGCGAGCTTGCCTGACGGCGAGCATTTGGGCCCCGATGACTATAGGCGTTGGGCAGATCGCTTCAACGAAGCGGGCGCGCGCGCATTGCGAAGTGGCATCCGCGTCGGCTTTCACGACGAAGCGTGGGATTTCAGGACGATCGGCGGTCAAGTGCTCTATGATGTATTCGTCGAGCGAACGGATCCTTCGGTTGTTTGGCTGCAGCTCGACACCGGCAATGCCGCTATCGGGGGTGCGGATCCGCTCGAGTATATGAAGCGCTATGGAAAGCGCTACTGGCTCTTTCACATCAAGGATGCGCCCAGTCTCGGCGCGGCGAGCGACGCCGAGCTCGGAAAAGGCATCATCGACTTTAAACGCCTGCTGGCGATGATTGATCGGATCGACGAGAAGCATCTCTACGTAGAGCAGGAGACTTATCCCGGTGCACCGCTGGAAAGCGCGCGACGCGACTACGCATACTTATCGACGTTGGAGTTCTGACGGTCCAGCGGCACTGCCTCTAGCCGTCGATTCAATGTCGGGACAAGTTCGAATTGCCACGCAACGTTGCGCCGCGGCTCGTCACCTCGGAGGAGGATCCCATGCCGACCTACATCTCGCTCCTGCGCTACACTCAGCAAGGAATCAGCGCTGCCAAGAACGCCCCCGCGCGAATCGACGCCGCAAAGGAGGCATATAAAAAAGCCGGCGGTGACTTCAAGGCGATTTATCTGACCTTGGGACAGTACGATCTGGTGGCGATCGCGGAGATGCCGAATGATGAAGCGGTCGCGCGCGTGGCACTCGTGCTGGCGGCACAGGGAAATATCCGCAGCGAGACTTTCCGTGCGTTCACAGAGACCGAGTTCCGAAAGATCGCCGCATCGCTGCCGTAACCCGTTTTCGCCGGAGGCGGGAATCAACACCGACGCATCGCTTCGCAGTTACCATCGATCAATGCGGAACAGAGAGAGATCAAACCCTGTCTTGCCGGTCGCAAGGAGATCCGCCTGTAGCTCTCCGATCGCGCTTGCGAATTTGAAGCCGTGACCCGAGCACGGACTCGAGATCAGCACATGCGGGTAACGCGGATGGAAGTCGATGATGAAATGGTGGTCCGGCGTGTTGGTGAACAAGCACACGCCGGTTTCGCGTAGGGGAGCTTCCGCCAACTCAGGTAATACCGGGCGGAGCGCCGCGCGTAGCGGCTCAGTCTCGTCGGCATTTACTGCGCGCTCAATGTTCTCAGGTAACGGATACG
>DASWCI010000445.1:0-4651 GCA_036390195.1 Gemmatimonadaceae bacterium | reverse complement strand
CGATGGATCAGAGCGTATGTCGTTGGCAGCCTCCAATCGACGTTCGGCTTATCCCACATCCCGTCGAACCAGATGCCGCCGATCGAACCGTACTGTGTGAGCAGCTCGGTCAACTGGCTATCCATGAAGTCCAGGTAGCGAGGCCAGCTGCCTCCTTCGGGACGTCCCGTCTTCAATCCCGTTCTGCCGCGCGGCCAGTAGTCCGGATGATGCCAGTCAAGTTGCGAGTAGTAGAAGAACAGCTTCAGCCCCTGGCGGTGACACTCGTCCGCGAGCTCTTTCAATGGATCGCGTTTGAACGGCGTCCAGTCCACGATGTTGTATTTCGTGGCGGCGGTCGAGAACATCGAAAAGCCGTCGTGATGCCGCGACGTGATCGTGATGTATTTTGCACCGGCATCCTTCGCGAGTGAAACCCAGGCGCGTGCGTCGAACCTGGTGGGATTGAAGGTCGAGGCCAGCCATTCGTAAGTCGAGACAGGTATCTCGCGGTTCTCCATGACCCACTCACCCTGTCCAAGCAGACTATAAACGCCCCAGTGCACGAACATTCCGAACTTGGCATCTCGAAACCACTGTCGCGCCTCGAGGCGTGACATAGGGATCGAGTCGGGGGCTTGGCCGCCCGCCTCGGTAGAAGGAACCGTGACGGTGATGCTGAGCAAGCCTGCCGTCATCGCCAGTAGTAAGAACGATCCACGACCGTCGGCATTAGCAGTGAGTTTGGTTTTCATAGATCCTGAATAGCGGTCTACTGACCCTAGTCGTTCCCTTGTCGCACATGCCCCGCCGCAATAACCTATAACCAGCGCCGCGAGGGGAAGATGCCTATGTCTGATCAGAATACCGAGTCTGACATCGACGGCCAACTTTTTGACGCCGCTCGTAACGGCGATCTCGAGAAGCTCACGGAGCTTCTTGATGCGCATCCTGAAAAACTAGAGGCACGTGACAGGCCCTACGAGCACACGCTGCTGCATGTCGCAGCTTTCGCGGGACATTTGCCGATAGTGGATTTTCTGCTGAAGCGGGGCCTGGACGTCAACGCGCGTGAGAAAGGTGACAACACCTACGCGATGCACTGGGCTGCGGCAGCCGGTCGCCTCGACGTTGTCCGGCGACTGGCCGACGCCGGCGGCGATGTCATCGGCCACGGTGACGACCACGCGCTGGAGGTGATCGGATGGGCAACGGGATGGGACGGATGCGACGATGCGACCCACAGAGCGGTTGCCGACCTTCTCATCAGTCGCGGCGCTCGCCACCACATCTACTCGGCGATGTCGCTGAATCTCGAAGACGAAGTCCGTCGGATCGTAGCTGAAGATCCTTCGGCACTGAGCAGACCGCAAAGTCACAACGAAGATTTCCGACTGCCGCTCCATTTTGCGGTGCAGAAAAAGCTAGCGCGGATGGTCGAGTTACTTTTGGCGCTCGGAGCGGATCCACTCGCGACTGACGCGTCCGGTTTTACTGCCGTGGCGTATGCAGCTGACTCGGACATCGATCGGCCCGTGTTGGAAGCAATTCAGACGCGCGTCGGCCCCACCCTGCTTACGTCCGTTGCACTCGGCGATTGGGACACGGCCGCACGGCTACTACGCGAAGATCCTGGCGCCATTGGACCCGATGGAGCGAATGCGGGCGTATTGCACCTTATGGCGAAGCGGGGCAATACAGCCGGCGTGAAGTGGCTACTCGATCATGGTGCGAACCCGAATGCTCGCTGGAGTCATTGGGATGCCGATGTGACGCCGCTGCATCTTGCCGTGATGCAGAGTCACGTGGATGTCGTGCGTCTCTTGCTGCAAGCAGGCGCCGATCCGAGCATCCGCGACAGCAAGCACAAGAGCGATGCGATTGGCTGGGCCGAATTCTTCAAGCGGAAGGAAATCGTCCGCATTCTCTCCCATGCTGTTGAAAGTTCGCCCGATGCGACACCTTGAAAAGAGGTCTTCGGCGGTTTCAACCTGATCGAAGCCAGACGCTAGCGTCTCCGCAAGACCGCGCGGGCTGGCGCTCCTTCGTGCCCACCTACTTTTATAGGTAGCACGATCAGGTCGTAATCACCCGGACGCACCGTCTCGAGCGCCAGGCCTTCGACAATCGGGATTCCTCTGCCGAGTAAAATCCGGTGCGTCATCGGCGCTGGTGCGCCGAACTGCTCGGCCGAGATATAGTCGACGCCAACCAGCTTCACTCCCGCGTCGGCGAGCAACTGGGCGGCCTCCGGAGCGACGTAAGCGAAGTCGCGATGAAACGTCGGTGATTTCATCCAGCCCCTCAGCGAGCTCCTGGTGCGGAAGAGAACGCGCTGCGCGCCTCTCCATTCATGTCGGTCCAACTCGTCGGCGTTGATCGACTGCACAGCATCCGGAATGTCTATCACTCGCGCCGGCCCCATCAGCGGCTCGAGTGGAACCTGGTCTATTGGTGCGCCGTCGCGGACGAAGTGCATCGGCGCATCGATGTGCGTGCCGCTGTGCGCCCCCATCGAGTATGCCGAGAGCGTCAATGCGTCGCCTTTGCGCATGTCCTTCAGGAACTCGAATTTCAGCGGCGCGTCGCCTTCGTATATCGGGGTCGTTGCCGGATCGAGTGTCGCAGTGACATCGATCCATCCACTCGACATCGGTGACGTCGGCGAAGCTACCGAAAGCTCAGACTGTCGTTGACCAGTGCACGAAAGTGCTTCGGTTAGCGCGACGACCGCGATACAGCGCGAGATGTTCCGCTTTGTCAGCATTTGATCTCCGATTCAGACGGCAAGACGCAGTAGCAGTGTGAATGCCAGCCCGGCGACTCCGATAATCGTTTCCGCCACCGTCCACGTCTTCAGCGTCTGCGGGACGGTCATGTTGAAGAACTCTTTGATCAGCCAGAATCCGGCGTCATTCACGTGCGAAAGTATCAGCGAACCCGCTCCCGTGGCGAGGACCAACAGTTCGGCGCTCGTCCCGGGAGTCACCATCGCAATCGGTGCGACAATGCCGGCGGCGGTCGTCATCGCCACCGTCGCCGACCCTGTCGCGACGCGAATGAGCGCCGCAACGATCCAGGCGAGTATGAGCGGTGATGCGTGCGATCCGATAGCCATGTCCGCGACGGCACCGCCTACTCCGCTCCGCACCAACACCTGATTGAAGCCACCGCCAGCGCCGATCACGAGCAAGATGGTGGCGGTCGGCGCGAGACAGTCGTTGCAGAACTTCATCACTTGTGCTCGCGTAAATCCTCGAGGGCGCGCCAGAGACCAGAACGAGAACAGAAGTGCGAGAAGCAACGCGACAATCGCGTTACCGACGAAGTCAAGCGCCGTCCGCAGTGGACTCGCCGCGTCGAGTGTGATGTCGGCGGCGCTGGCGAGGAGGATCAGGATTACTGGAATCAACACCGTGAATAGCGAGATGCCGAAGCTTGGCGTTCTTTGTTCGACGTCCACACTCGCTGCAGCTCCCTCGAGCTGCGCCGCGATTGGATTCTCTGCGGGAAGGACAATGCGCTGCGCGATCCACGAACCGAAGATCGGACCCGCAAGCGCCGCAGTCGGAAGACCCACGATCAGGCCATAAAGAATCGTGCGCCCGACATCGGCGTGGTATGCGGTGACGGCGAGCATCGCCGCCGGATGCGGGGGCAGCATGCCGTGCACGACCGAAAGCCCGGCGACCAGCGGGATTCCGATCTTGATCAGCGACATCCCGGTGCGACGCGCAATAGTGAACACGAGCGGGATGAGCAGAACAAAGCCAACCTGGAAGAAAACCGGGATTCCGACGATGAACGCAACGATCATTATCGCCCAGTGCACGCGCCGTTCGCCGAAAAGTTCGATCAGTGTCGTTGCGATGCGCGTGGCAGCGCCGGACTCCGCCATCATCTTGCCGAGCATCGTACCGAGTCCGACGACAATGGCGATGAAACCAAGAACGTTACCGACGCCGTCGCCAAACGCTTTCACCGCGGCGACGGGCGCCATGCCTGCCGCCAGGCCCATTACGAGTGAGACAGAAACGAGAGCAATGAAGGGGTGCAGCCTGAATCGCGCGATGAGCACGATCAGGGCGATCACCGCGCCGAGTGCGTAGAGAAGTAGACGAGTGTCAGTTGTCATGCTGATGCGCGGGCGACGAGACCGGCGACGATTTCTTGTGGTGATTGTCTGATGTCACAGACCCAGGCGTCTTCGTCGGGCGATGGTTCCTCGAGCGCGGCGAATTGGCTCTCCAATAAAACCGGCGGCATAAAGTGACTACGCCGGCCGGCGAGGCGCTTCGCGATCAGCGCGCGTTCACCTTTGAGAAACACGAAGCGGAGCTGGCCCGCCCCAGTGCGGAGGATGTCCCGGTAGGTTCGTTTCAGTGCGGAGCATGACATCACGAGTCCGGTGTCTGACTCCTTTGCCTCGCGCAATCGCGCTGCTAACGAGTGAAGCCATTCCGCGCGATCTTCGTCCGTGAGTGCAATGCCTGCCGACATACGCTTCACATTCTCGGCGGAGTGGTATTCATCTCCTTCGACGAAGTCAACACCAAGTGCGCCGGCGAGTGCCGCGCCGATCAAGCTCTTGCCGGATCCGGAGACGCCCATCACGACGTAAAGGCCCCTATTCACGATATCCACGTGCCAACAGTATGCGGCAAAGGGGGAT
>DASWCI010000444.1:0-12258 GCA_036390195.1 Gemmatimonadaceae bacterium | reverse complement strand
GCGCAGGCGGCAATCAACGTTGGTGGCGCCGCCGTATTCGCCAAATTCAGTCGCACCGATGAAGTTCAGGCGGATGAAGGTGGATTTAACAACCTGATGCGCGCGGGAGTCAGTCCGCGCGGAATGTACACCTTCTTCCAGAAGCTACTTGCCGAAGAGCAGCAGGGCAGTAGCGGCGCTGCAGCGTGGTTCTCGGATCACCCGGGCACGTCGGATCGCCTCGCCGATATTCAACGGCTGTTGAATCAGGTGCCGGCGTCGACGCTAAATGGCCTGCAAGTGAACGACTCCGGATTCAACACAATGAAAGGCAGACTCGGCCAGCTCGGCCCCGCTCCGAGGGTTCAGGGCCAGTAATCGCATTGCGGCCTCTACCCGAACGCCAGCCGGTTTCCAACCCTGGGTGGCGTTTTCATTAGTGCGTTGCGACTCATCGCGGTGATGAGTCTCCCTGGACACGGAATCGAAGCGGATCACGTTAATTCCTTCGGGAGACCGATGGACTCGTCCAGAGATGTTGAGCTAGAAGCGCGGCTGGCAAAAATCGAAAGTGCGATCGCGGCAATGCAGCGCTCTCTCGACGTGCTCCTTGCCGACCGTCCGCGCCGATTCGTCGACCGACCTTCGCTTTCGAAGGGTCCGTCGGCTTCGCAGCGCCGCGAGAACCTGGCCGACGAGATAGGTGAAAATCTTTCCGCCTGGTTCGCATCCCGAAGTCCGGAATGGTGGCTGAGCCGCCTCGGAATCGGCTTCGTGATCCTCTCTGTACTGCTGTTGTACGGGTACGCGATCGACAAAGGTTGGATCACGCCGCCCGTCCGCGTTCTGGCGGGAATACTACTCGGTGCCGGCTTGTTCTGGACCGCCACGCGCACGCCTTCAACGCCTGCCAGCGCGAAATCACACGAGCCAGGCATGCGTGAGCTTTTTTTCGGGGGTGCGCTCGCGGTTTGGTACGTGAGCGCTTATGCAGCGGCTGTCTGGTACCAGCTGATCTCGATTCCCACGGCACGGCTCGCGTTTTTCGCGCTCGCATTGCTGTCGACATGGATTGCCCTCCAGGAACGGCGTGAAATTTTTGCGCTGCTCGCCGTGTTAACCGGATTCGCCACTCCATTCATTTTGACTGCGCCGCTGGGCTCGATGACGCAGCTTTCGCTTTACCTCGGCGTTGTAACAGCGATGGGTCTAACGATCTATTTGATGCGTGGGTGGCACCCCATCATATGGATCACGTTCGTCGCATTCTGGCTCAGCGTAGCCGCCGTTGCCAATTCGGCCGCGCGGCTTAACCCGGCTCGCGGTTCGTTCGCGATAACGGTTCTCCTTGTCCTCGCGACAGCAGCTTTTGCCCGACTCCCGTCACTGCGACGCGAGCTGCTACTTCTCGGTTCCGGCCGGTACACGCCTCTACCCGTCACTCCTGGTCTAGAGCGCTGGATGGAGGCTCTCGATTCACTGGCAGCCGCGCTCGGCGGCGGCAAGAGCGCGCCAGACAGCGCGGTGGTGTGGGTACTGCCGATTGTGAGTCCGATCCTGGCCGTCGATTTTCTGGAGCCCGTTTGGCCAACGGCGCCGAGCGAGATCTGGGGGCTGGCTCTGTTGTTGCTCGGCTCCGCTGCTTTCGTGCTCGCTCGCCGAGCATCGCAGCGAGACCCGGGAATCAGGCATGTCGAAGTTACGGCTGCCGCACTCTGGGCTGTCCTGGGAACCGCCAAGATTGTGTTTGCGCCCGAGAACATCCCATTGGCCTCGTTCGTCGCGACGCTAGTCATGCTCTCGACCGTTCGCAAATTTCCCGGCGCGCGCACTGTCGCTAAAGGCACCATCGCAATCGCCTTAGCTGCGTTCATCGGGCACGAGCTCGGTTTGGCGGAGGTCGGACTCCTGCACCTGCGATGGGTGCTTTCCGGAATTGCGACCATCGGGTGCGCGGCTCTCATCGCGCAAGTGTTGATATCCGACCGCACGGAAAAAATGCAGGGGCTGATTCTGGCCGTTGCGGCCTATCTGACCGGATTGGTTTTGTTGTGGCGGATGCTCGAGCCGGTCTGGCCACCTCTTGTCACGACGAGCTACGCTGTCGTGGGAGCTGCGCTTCTCATCATGAGCGGTCGGCCGCGGATTAATCCGCTGGTCAGGCACCTCGGAGGCGTGACGATGCTGGTCGTGGTCGCGCGACTTCTGCTCATCGACCTATCGAGCGTCGGGACTATCTGGCGGGTGCTGCTCTTTCTCGTGTGCGGGGCGGTATTTCTTTATACCGGCTACAGGATCCAGCCACGTCCTGCGCGGAAGAGCGCGAGCTAGCGAACTGTCGCTGAAAAAAACGGAGGGTGAGGGATTCGAACCCCCAAGCCCTTGCGGGCGCCAGTTTTCAAGACTGGTGCAATAGCCGTTCTGCCAACCCTCCCCTCTCAAAATAAACAACTTTGGCTGAAGTCGCGGCGTTTTCTTCTCGTAATTTGACGCGCTCGCTACTGTGACGCGCTCGCTACTGTGACGCGCTCGCTACTGTGACGCGCTCGCTACCGTGACGCGCTCGCCACCACGTCTTCGAGCTGCGTCGCGCGCGCGATCCGCTGGACCTGAGCGCGGATTCTTGCCGCTTCGTCGGTCCGACCCAGCTGCGCAAGCCCGCTGCTCAACACCAGACCCGTCCGAATGTACAGGTACGGGATTCCCGCTGACGGTCGATCCACCCAAAGATCCCGATTCGCCATCGATTTCGGCGCCTTGAAAACGGTTTCCCACAGCGTGCGCGTTGTCTCGAGATCGAAGGCGCCTTCACCTGGCGCGACGGTAATGCCATCACCGGGTTTGGGAATCTGCGGCATCAGTTTGCGCGCGAGTCCCGTCGTAACGGTGTAATGTGTGAAGCCGAGCTCGTCGACATATCCGCCCGTCGTTCGGCTGAAGAAAAATGGACGCTCCGGGTAGGCATCCCGAATCATGTACAAGACGAAGAGATCAGCGCGCTCGAGACCGGCGAAATCTCCAAACGGGCGCGGTTGAATGTTCACGATGATGGCAGCGCCTTCCTTTCGAAAAGTCTGCGGCGATGAGAGCTCAATCACCGATGGCACCGCATCCGCCTGCTGCATCGTCAAATGTAGCGGCGGTCCGATTGGCTTCTTCCACGCCTTGCCGCGGTAAATCCCCGGGCCGCGCAGCGAGTCGTACGCGTAGATCGGGCGCCGCAGCAGCTGTCGCGTGTACCAATCGGTGTTGAGCAATGAGAGGCACGCAACGATTACGTCGCGGCGGATTCCTTCGACTTCCTGAGCGTACCAGAGAGGAAAAGTGTCGTTGTCGCCGGAGGTGATCAGAATTCCGTATGGTTCAACGGAGTTGAGCAGGTCGGCGGCAAAATCGGCGGTGTCAGTCTGTCCCGCTCGTGACGCCGACTTCCAGTTTGCGAACAGCGGAACCAGCGCAAGCGCAAGAACAGGAGTCGCGAGGGCCCAGCTGCGTCGTCTTGGAAGGTCGAGCGTCTCGCTGCCCACGTGCGCCTTGTCCGAGCCGATCAGTGCGGCGATTGTCTCCCAGATGAAAACAAGACCGAGCGCGGCCCAGACGCTCCACGCCGAGAAGCTCCACAAATAGAAGTAGTCGCGGTCGCGCACCTCGCGCGGGACGGTGTCTCCCAATTCCGGCGACTGCGACGCACCGTATTTGAAATTCATGTAGTAGACGAGGGCGACGGTGACCATGAACATGAGTGGGCCAAAATAGGAAAACGATCTACGATCGCGCTTCCAATGGACATAGCCCCCGAGGCCTCCGAGCAGGAGGAAGAGCGTGGCCAGCATCTTTTGAAGTGCTGGATGGTTGTCGAATGGGTCTCTGAGCCACTGCCACCGGAAATAGAGCCACCACATTTCGACTTGCGCGACGAAGGACACCTGCCTCTCGGTCAACGCCGGCTTCTGATACTGTCCGCGATTGAAGTTGTACATGAAGCGATCGAAAGTCGCTTTGCTCAAGGTGCAGCCGACCCCGATACGACTGGCGCAACCAGTCGGCTCCCCTTCATTAATGGCGGGAAAGTGCGCCGCGCGAAGGGGCTGCGCGAGAAAGGGAGTCATCCCAAGCAGGAGGGCACCGGCGCAGGCGAGAAGAAGCTTCCAGCGGATAAGAGTTCTCGCACGGCGCAGAGCAACGGCAACAGCTACGGCGGGCACCGCCAGAAAGCCTGCCATGTGGTTGGCATAGCCGAGTCCGCTCAAGTATGCGATCATGACGAGCAACCGGTCCGCTTCAGGACCGTCTGGATCGTCGCACCAACGCACGGTCAACCATGAGACGAGCGCGAGCCCGAGTAGCGACACTGTGTAGACCTTTTCGTTTACCACGGACTGCGCCCAGACGGTGAACGCTGTTGCTCCAATCAGCGAAGCGATGGATCCGCCCACAATTCGCTGCCAGCGTTCGGGTAGCCATCCAACGAGCACTCGCTCGGTGATCAGAAACCACATCCCTGCCGCGACAGTGCTGCATAGCGCCGCAAGAATGTTGATTCGCATTGCAACGTTGGGCGCGATCGGCAGCAGGGCGAAAAAGCGCCCGAGCAGTACGAAGAATGGATTCCCTGGCGGATGCGGAAGGCCCAGCGTGTAAGCCGCCGCGATGTATTCGCTCGTGTCCCACATCGCGGTCGATGGCGCGAGCGTGACGAGATAAACAACGAAGATCAGTCCGGACGCTACTGCAGCCGCGCGGTAAGACGGCCGGTAATCGCGCTCTTCGAGCGTCGGGACAGCGGCCGTCGTCACTAGTGGCGGAACTGTCGCATGCCAGTGAAGATCATCGCGATGTTGTATTCGTCTGCCGCCAGGATCACTTCCTCGTCTCGAACCGATCCACCCGGCTGCACGATCGCTACCACTCCTGCCTCGGCTGCCTGCTCGACGCCGTCGCGAAAAGGAAAGAAAGCGTCGGACCCCATCACGGAACCATTCGTGTCATGACCGGACAGGCGAGCTTTGTGGACCGACAAAAAGGACGCATCTACCCGTGACATCTGGCCCGCTCCGATTCCTATCGTCGCGCCATCGCGCGCCAGGACGATAGCATTTGATTTGACGCTTCCGACTGCGCGCCATGCGAACTGCAGGTCCCTGAGCTCTGCGTCGCCTGGTTGACGCTTTGTCACCACGCGCCAGTGCTCCTGGTTGGTATCGCGCCCAGCCCGCTCCTGAGCGAGAAATCCACCACGAACACGCTTATAGTCGAGCGCGCGCTCTCGCCACCTGGCTCGGCCTTGAAGCACGCGGAGATTCTTTTTGCGACCGAGTATTTCGAGAGCGCCGCTACTGAACTCGGGCGCGACAATGCACTCGACAAAAAGGCTCGACACGGCCTCGGCCGTTTCATCGTCGACCGGGACGGTGAAAGAGATTACCGAGCCAAAAGCCGACACCGGGTCCGATGCGAGCGCCTTCTTGTAGGCATCGAGTGCCGTTTTACTCGTGGCGAGACCGCAGGGCGTGGTGTGCTTGACGATGGCGCAGCACGTTTCGTCCTGAAAAGGATCGGTCGCGAACAACGCGCCCTCGAGGTCGAGAAGGTTGTTGAACGACAGCTCTTTGCCGCCTTTTTGTTCCAGCGCGGCGATACCCTCGTGCCGCCGCTCGACATAAAATGCCGCCCGCTGCCCCGGATTTTCGCCGTAGCGCAGGGAACTCTCTTTCAGTAGCGGGATGCTGATCCGATCGGGAAATATCTCGGCCCGCTCGCAGCCAAACCAATAAGCGATGGCGGCATCATACGCCGCCGTCCGCGCGAAGACTTTTTCTGCAAGCAGACGCCGAAGGTCGAGATCGTCGTCCTTCGCTTCGAGCGCAGCAAGGACGCGGGAGTAATCGGTCGGATCCACTACCACCGTAACCGCAGCAAAGTTTTTTGCCGCAGACCGAAGTAGTGATGGACCGCCGATGTCGATCTGCTCGATGATCTCTTCGGGTTTGGCGCCTGATTGGGCTGCTGTCTCCTCGAAGGGGTAGAGATTTACGGCCACGAGATCGATGGGCGAGATGTGATGCTCGGCCAGTGCCTTCATGTGCTCGGAAGAATCGCGTCGGGCGAGCAAGGCGCCGTGTATTGCCGGATGAAGCGTCTTGACGCGCCCATCGAGCATTTCGGGGAAACCTGTTATGTCGCTGACATCGCGGACCTTGATGCCCGCTGCACGGAGCGCCTTGGCGGTCCCGCCAGTCGACACGAGGTCCCAGCCCAGAGTAGTCAGTCCCTTTGCGAAATCGACGATCCCGGTTTTGTCAGAAACAGAGAGGAGCGCTGTCGGCATATCAGGCAGAGGTCATTGCTTCGAGTTGCTGTAGGATTGCGACCATCTCGACGACGCGCGGATACACGACGTGCTCGACATTGAGCACGCGCGCCGCGAGCGAGTCAGCGGTGTCCGACGGCTCGACCGGAAACCGCCATTGCGCAACGATGGGCCCGCGATCGTATTCATCATCGACCAGATGGACGGTCACGCCGGTTTCCTTAGCCCCCGACGCGATTACGGCCTCGTGCACTCGCGCACCGTACATGCCTTCGCCGCCGAAAGCCGGAAGCAACGCGGGATGGATGTTGATGATCCTTCCCCCATATTCGCGGATCACCTTTGGTGGGATCCGTTTCAGATATCCCGCCAGCACGACGAGATCGACCCGAAATTTGCGTAGCAGCTCTAACAGCACTGACCCATCGTCAGTTGTATCGAAGTGCGCGATGTCGATGGACGCTGTAGCGGCGCGAATGAGTGCGGGCGAATCGGCTCGATTCGACGCGACAAGAACGACCTTGGCAATGCGCTCACGTGCAAGGTTGTCGAAATGCTCGATGATTGCCTGAAGATTTGAGCCGCGCCCGGACGCGAGGACGGCGAGTCGTGACGGCATGCCCGATTTTACGGCGCGCGGTCTCTCTCAGTAAGACCGAAAAGCATCTCGACGGCATCGGCCAGAGAAGCCGCGGTCTCGATCCCGTCCTCCTGCACGAGGCGGCGATCTTCCTCGGTCGTCATCGGCGATTCGATCATTATCCCGCGGCCGCCGATTTTTTTGGACGCGGCCACATCGCGCCAACGGTCTCCTACGTACGCCACCTTGTTCGGGTCGAGCCTGAAGTCGCGGATTGCGTCTTCGAACATCTTGGTTCCGGGCTTCCGGCAGCTGCACGGCCCGGCTACGCCCGGATGATGGGGACAATAGTAACTCGCATCGATGTGCGCGCCCCCGCCTTCAGCGGCGAGTAGTGACTCGAACTGCCTACGGACTGCTTCGTAATCATCCACGGTGAATATTCCGCGCGCGATTCCGGACTGGTTGGTAATGACAACTGCCGGCACCTTCGCGTCGTTGATTTTTTTGACCGCTGCCGCGGCACCAGGAAGAAGGCGTACCTGCTTCGGCGACTTTATGTAGTGGGCGTCTTCCATGATCGTTCCGTCGCGGTCGAGAAACACCGCGTCGGGAATGCGTTTCACGACCGCGCCTTTACAATTGCCTTGACGAGCGCCGCATCTTCGCGCGGAAGCACGCTGCGCAGATCGAGAAGAAGCCTTCCCTCAGCCATCCTGCCGATTACTGCCGGATCGCCGAGCCGAAGTCGCTCCTCTATCTGCTGCGCATCGCCTCGTAGCACTACGGCGCTCGAGGCGATCTCGGCAGTAGGGAATGCGCCCCCACCCACACTAGCCCTGCTCGGCTCCACAGCTGCCTCGATTTTCCACGGACGAAGGGCCGCCACCACTCCATGCGCGCGCAACTCGATCTCCTCCAAGCTCTCGGTCAGCATCGCCAGCACCGGAATTTCCTTCAGCGCCTGCACCGGCTCGAGGTAGAGTCTCAGGGTTGCTTCGAGCGCGGAGAGCGTGAGCTTGTCGACGCGCATCGCGCGTGCGAACGGGTTCTTGCGCAGCTTGGCGACGATTTCTGTTTTGCCGAGAATGATTCCAGCCTGCGGCCCGCCGAGCAGCTTGTCGCCGCTCATGAGGACAAGCGTTGGGCCTGATGCGAGCGCAGTCGAAGCCGTCGGCTCGCCCGAAAGACCATAATCGTCGAGCGAGACCAGTAGTCCGCTGCCGAGGTCGTGGATGACCGGAAGTCCGTGTTCAGCTGCGATGAACGCCAGACGCTCGACGCTCACTTCCGATGTAAAACCCTCGATCGTGAAGTTGCTGCGATGGACCTTGACTATGGCAGCAGTTTTGGGCGTGATCGCGCGGCGGTAATCATCGTCGTGGGTGCGATTCGTCGTACCCACCTCGACGAGTCGAGCACCACTGCGCGCCATTATGTCGGGAATACGAAAACTGCCGCCGATCTCGACAAGCTCACCTCTCGAGACCAGAACTTCTTTCTTTTGCGCAATCGCGTTGAGAGAAAGGACCATCGCGGCAGCGCAGTTGTTGACTACCAGCGCATCCTCTGCGCCGGTGAGCTCGCGCAGGAGCCCGACGCAGTGCGAGTATCGCGACCCGCGCTGGCCGCGTTCGATATCGTATTCGAGATTGCTGAATCCTTCGGCGATATGCTCGATCGCTCGTATCGCGGAGTCGGCGAGCGGAGCGCGTCCGAGATTGGTGTGAAGAACGACGCCTGTCGCGTTGATTACGCGTCTCAGTGAAGGGCGGCTCGCTTGCTCGACTGCCGAGGTTATGGTCGCGACCCACTGCTCCTCGGTTCGTGGTGATCCCCCGGCGACTCGCGCCGACTCGACGGTGCTTCTCACGGCGTCCACCACAACGCGTCGCGGATGATGATCGAGAAGGTACCTTACGCCCGATGTCTCGAGCAGCGTGTTGATGCTCGGCAGCTCACGTCTCGAGTCAGTCATTGTTCTCTCGGAGGCGGTGCGGCAGGAGACTTGGCCGCCGGCTTGGCTGGGGGAAGCGGCTGCGGGGCTGGCGCAGTGTAAGTTCGCTCGCTGTCGCCAGTGTAGCCGAGCAATCCGCGAATTCCTATCGCGCGTACGCGGTAGGTGAGCTTTGGCGTGAGAGGACGCTGCAGTTTGATCACCACTTCCGTGATCGGAAGTGCGCGCGGCATCGTCGGCCTCGCCACAACTATCGTATCGCGACGACCAGCTGCAGGAGCGCGAACCTGCGGCGGAAGACCGATTGCGGGATTTATTTTCGCCGTAGTGTCTTTGGGCGGCGGGCCTGCGCTCGCAATCGGCACGCGCACCGAGTCCGGGCCGATCACCGCAAAGTTGGTGGCTGTGAGTGTCTGAGTCGGATCCACCGGTTTATCGAAAACTACCTGCAAGCTGACGGAATCCGGCCCTCGCACCTCTCGAATTCTCGGCGGCAGAGTGTCGTGGGTGAAAATTACGAGATCCTTCCGCGTGGAGTCGGAAAGGATGACGGAAACGCTGTCCCACGGCTCGCTCGGGTCGATCGCCTGATTCTTGTTGCGATCGAGATAAGCGCGAAGCGTGTAACGCCCTGGTGGCACGTGCTCAATGACGAACGCGCCGGTCGTGTCAGCGACCGCGACATAGGCGTGAATGCTGTCGGGCACCACAAACGACTCGACGAGCGCACCATTCGCCGGCGATCCGGTGACCCAATCAAAGACGGTGCCCGCGATTCTGGTGCGAGGAATCGCAGTTCCGGTCGAAAAAAAAGTCGACGCGCCCGTGTTGCGAATATTGCCGCGAATGTCGGCCAGACCTTTAAGCATGATCACGGTGTACGGGGTATTCGCGCGCCAGCCGTGCGCAGGCTTCACACCGATCGCGTCGCGATGCCAAGAGGCGCTCGGGACACCGTCACGGGGCGAGATCAAAAAAAGGTCGCCGAGGGTTGTTGCAGAAGGCGGCCGCTCGGCTACGACCTCATCGAACTTGAAGACCACTTCCTTCGGCTTGACGCCAACGCTGCCCGAGTCGGGAACGATCGCGACGATCTGGGGCGCCGCAACATCTGGAGGACCGCCGGGAGGCATACCGGGAGAAGCGCAGCCAAATCCGAGGAGCGCGACGGCGATCAGCCGCCGCAAAGCGCCTTCACCTTTTCGGCGAGCTGTTTGCGCCTCTTGGTCCACTCCTCTTCCTTATTTCGCTCATTCGCGACGACGTTGGCGGGCGCTTTGCTCGTGAACCCTTCATTTTGCAGGCGCTTCGACAGCGCGGTGAGCTGAACATCGAGCTGCTCGAGCTCAGTACGCAGCTTGTCGCATTCCTTGCTCAGATCGACCAGGCCGCCGAGTGGAATTATGATCTCACTGCCATCGGCAAGAACAGAGTGCGCCGCGCCGCCTTCAACGGAACGAATGCCTACTTTAACGGCTGAACGCGACAGACGTCCGATCATTGCCGAATGCTCCATGAATAACTCGCCATTAACCCGCGATTGGATGATCGTGTCCATCAATCTTCCAGGCGGGATTGCGTAATCAGAACGGATCTGGCGCACCGCGCTCACCGCCTCGCGAACGAGATCGAAGCGGGATATAGCGTGTGCCTCGGCTTTTGACGGAGGATGCGGAATTGGCCAGGGCGCGATCGCCAGGAATTCGCAGCGATCGCTCGAGAACGGCAGAGGAAGCCGCTGCCAGAGAGTCTCCGTAATGAAAGGCATAATCGGATGGAGCAGCCTCAGTGCGGAGTCGAAGACGTGAGTGAGCACCGCCCGAGCGACTTCGCTATCCGAGCTCGCGGCACCGATCCGACCCTTCGTTGTTTCGAGATACCAGTCCGCGACATCGCCCCAGACGAAGCGGCGCGCGGCTTCAGCGTATTCACTGAGGCGCAACCCTGAATAGCGCTCTTCGGATCGCCATTTACGTTTTTCCGGGCGCGCGGGACCAAGCGCTGCGTCGCATTCGAGAATGGTGGCGTTGAGTCGGCCGAGTATCCACCTGTCCGCCAGCGTCAGCTCGTTGTCGCGCAGCTCGTCGACACTTCTTACGGGCGATGCACCGACGTTGGCAAGCAGGAATCGCCCGATGTTCCAGAGCTTGGTCGCGAAGTTTCGGCCCGGGGCGAAGGAACGCTCGAGGTCTCGCGGATCGAGCATCAGGTCCGCGCCCATGCCCATACCGGCGATCACGGTGTAACGAAGCGCATCGGCACCGTAGTTTGTGACGACGTCCAGAGGATCGATGCCGTTGCCAAGTGACTTCGACATCTTGACGTGATTGGTGTCGCGAACCGTTCCGTGAAGATAAACGGTGTGAAAAGGCGGGGCGTCCATGAAGGCATAGCCAGCCATGATCATTCGTGACACCCAGAAAAAAAGAATCTCTGGTGCGGTGATGAGATCGTCGGTTGGGTAAAACGCTGCCAGCGCCGCCGAGCTTTTGTCGGGCCAGCCAAGTGTGGAGATGGGGAAGAGCCAGGATGAAAACCAGGTGTCGAGCACATCCTCATCCTGTCGCACCGGACCGCCGCACTTGCTGCACGCGACGACGTCGGTGCGACTGACGATCTGCTGCTCATCACATTGATCGCAATACCAAACGGGGATGCGATGTCCCCACCACAGCTGCCTCGAGATATTCCAGTCGCGGATGTTCTCCAGCCAGTTGATGTACACAGCCTCCCATCTCTCCGGCAAGATGCGAATCGTACCGTCGCGCACTGCTTTGAGCGCCGGCTTGGCGAGCGGTTCCATTTTCACGAACCATTGATCCGACAGTCGCGGCTCGACAACGGTGTCGCAACGATAGCAATGGCGAACTGCGTGCTGATGCGACTCGACCCTGATCAACTGCCTCGATTTCTCGAGTGTCCTGATGATTCGCTCACGCGCCTCGAACCTGTCGATGCCAAGGAGCTCCGCCGGCACGCGCGCGTTGGCGTCAACTCCGTTCACCATGGTTCCGTCGGGCGCCATGATTACCGGCATCGTCAGCTTGTGGCGCTTGCCAACCTCGAAGTCATTGGGATCGTGTGCGGGCGTGATTTTCAGTACGCCGGTGCCGAAGGCTGGATCGACGTAGTCGTCGGCAATGACGGGGATTTCGACGTTGGCGATCGGTAACGTGACAGATTTGCCGATCAACTTCTTGTACCGCTCGTCGTCTGGATGAACCGCAACCGCGACGTCGCCGAGGATGGTCTCGGGACGCGTGGTGGCAACGATGAGGCTCGCGTTGTTTTTCGCACCGACAATTGGATAGGCAATCTGGTAGAGCGTGCCCATCTCTTCATCGTGTTCCGCCTCTTCATCACTGAGCGACGTCATGCAGCGCGGGCACCAGTGAATTACGCGATGCCCGCGATAGATAAGACCGCGCTCGT
>DASWCI010000443.1:0-4220 GCA_036390195.1 Gemmatimonadaceae bacterium | reverse complement strand
AGGAGTGCCGACACGTTTCACTGGGACGACCAGAATCTCGGCCATCGCGTCGTGGGGGAGATGCGCGTCGGTCGCGGGAGAGGCTACGGTCTTGGAGTCTCTTCGTACGATTTGATAACACCCGTCGAGACCTGGCAGCTTCCCGATCCCGATGCGGCGCTAGCCGCATTCTTCGGCCACCGCGATTTCCGCGATCACTTCAATCGTCACGGCGGGAAGGCAACTGCGAGCTTCAACATGAGTGCGCGTAGCAGCTTGTCCGCTGACTGGAGCGATGAGCGATGGACCTCCGTGCGGGCGCGAAGAGTGTTCTCGATCTTCGGAAATGGGAAAGCGTGGCGCGCAAATCCGCTCGTGGACGCCGGTCGATTTCACATCGGCGTGTTGCGCGCCAACATCGACACCAGAAATGACGTACAGAATCCGTCAACCGGTTGGTTGATCGTCGCCGAGTACGAGCGTGGAACGGGAAGGATCACCGATGCGGGAGTAACATCGCCGCTAGCGCGTCCGAGCGTTTCTCCGCAGGTGAAGTACGGCCGCGGGCTTGTCGATCTGCGCCGGTACAATCGTCTTTCGCCCACGACGTGGATCAATGGGAGGCTCGTCCTCGGTGGATGGCTGCATGGTGACGAGCTTCCACTCGAGCGGAGATTCTCTGTTGGCGGGATCGGAACGGTTCCGGGATTCGATTTCCGGAAGTACGAACCAGGCACAGTCGATGTGTCGCAGTGCAGCAACGGAGGTCCGCCACCGCCGGGCAATCCCGCCCAGTGCGAGCGGGTCGCGCTCGCGCAGCTTGAATACAGGAATGAGCTGCACTCCTCGTTCTTCGATTTTCTGAACGCGAGGCCGATCCGACTACGTGGAATCGGCTTTACGGTGCAGCCAACCGCGGTGGCATTCGTCGATGCGGGGCGAGGCTGGCTCGTCGGACAGCCGTCCGGAACACTCCAGTACTCCAGTCACAGCTTCCCGCGCTTTGGGACGTTCAGAACCGACGTCGGACTAGGTCTCGACCTCGGACTAATCGGCGTGTACGCAGCGAAGGCGGTGTCGAGCTCGAAGGAGCCGGCCAACGTGTTTCTGCGGGTGCGCCGCCGCTTTTAACGATGTCGACGAGCAGTTCGGAGCTGATCGCGGGGAGAGACGTTCGGTGAAGCCGAAGCTCTTTGCCGCCGCAGTCGGGTTCGCGATTGCCACGCCGCTGGCCGCGCAGAAAGTGCATGTCGACGTACTTCCTCCACCGTTAAACGCGTGGGCCGACGATGCTCCGTCGGTTTCATCCGCGGGACTGCTTTCCGATGGGTCGATGCGCGACCTGCTGGCCAACGGATTTCCGGCGCGATTGCATTATCGTCTCGAGCGTTGGACGTCGGGCCGATGGTTCGACGACCTCAAGGCAGCGTTCGAGTGGGACGTCATCCTGAAGTACGACGTGCTCGGCAAAAAGTATCAGGTGGTGCGCGTCGTGAACGGGAAATCGGAATCGCTTGGTGGTTATCCGGGCGCTGACGGCGCCCAGGAGGCAGCAGAGGCGCCGTACAAGGTGGCGATCTCGTTGCCGAAGAAGGGACAGCGCGGGTACTACAACTTGCTGCTGGATGTCGAGACGCTGTCGCTAAGTGATCTCGATGAGGTGCAGCGATGGCTGCGGGGGGAGCTCAAGCCGGCGGTCAGCGGAAAGAGGAACCCGGGGACTGCGTTGGGACGAGGGGTTCGCACGCTGGTCGTGCGGTTACTCGGGGGGGAGAAGAGGCACTACGAGGCGAGGACCGGGACGTTCCGCCCTTAGTACTTCGGCGTCGAGATCCGGGCGCGAGCTGGCATCCACAGAACCGCGATTAACTGACCTTGTGCCCGCCGTGGTGCCCGTGACGCTCGAGATCTTCCAGGTGGTGCAGCGTCTCCTCACCATAGAAAATCCGGATGTACTTCGCTTGGGTCGGCGTCAGACGGCGGACCGCCCAGCTCAAATGCACGAAGTGCGGCTCGACCGGTGGATGCAGCGGGTGCATCCCGATCTCGCTTGGCAGGTTGTTCGCCTTCCGCGTGTTGCAGGGGCTGCAGGCAGTTACGACGTTCGTCCAGTCGTTCACACCGCCCCGTGAGAGCGGGATGAGATGGTCGCGCGTGAGGGATTCGCGCGGCTTGAGCTCGATCTGAAGGCGTCCGCAGTACTGACAGCGGTACCGGTCGCGCGCAAACAGGAAGGTGTTCGTCACCTGTCGGCGGAAGCGGCGAGGGACGTGGATGAAGCGCGTCAGCCGAATCACCGCCGGACGCGGAAGCGTCAACCTCTCGGATCGAACTACACGCTCAAAATCTGCCTCGACGATCTCCGCCTTCCCATCGATCACCAACCGCAATGCGCGGCGCAGCGGCACCATCGTCAAAGGCTCGAACGAAGCATTCAGTGCCAGACAGCCAACGATCAAGCACTCCTCCTGGGCAAACCCACCAAAATATACAACTCGTACAACACTACCACCCGCCTGACACGCCTTTGTTGCAGTAGGCCGAGGGCAGCGGCGGAGAAAAAACGGGTGTCTGGCGCACTACTACTGCGACGATTAGCGATCCACCTACGTTACCCGTCTCGCCCTCGGAAATCTGGCTAATAGTCGAGCGTCATGCCTTCATGGAGAGCAACAAAACTGAAGACTACCGGCCGGGGGCTTTGGGCGGGGCGGCTGGGGGCTACGGGCCAAAACTCAATTCGCATTTAGTGGCAGCCCACAGCCCCTGGCCGCTCCGCTCGTCGCCCCTAGCCGGTAGTCGTAAGTTGCAGCTCCCCCGAGTTAAACCTTCTCAGATGCGTGCCGCTGACATATCACCTACCGGCTCACGCGCTGCTCTTCCCCGGGCCGTCGTCGACGCGGCTTTGCGAGCTGGCACCGGCGTCAGCCAGCCATACCGATCTTCCAGCACGCCGGTCGCAAGTCCCATGTACTCGCGCTGGATCTCGAGCGTGAGAACACCGGGCTTTCCTGTTCCAATCGGGATGCGATCCACCGAGCGAATCGGCGTTATCTCAGCGGCGGTCCCCGTGAAGAACAGCTCGTCGGCAATGTAAAGCATCTCGCGCGGGATCGACTGCTCGATCACCTCGAGATCCATGTCCCGCGCGATCCGAATCACTGAATCCCGGGTGATCCCGTTCAGAATTCCCGAGCTGATTGTCGACGTGAACAGCTTGCCATCGCGAACGAGGAAGAGATTCTCTCCACTTCCCTCCGACACCAGGCCGAACGAATCGAGCATGATCCCTTCGACATAGTTATCGACGCGCGCCTGCATCTTGGAGAGCTGTCCATTGAGATAATTCCCGCCGGCCTTTGCCATCGTTGGGATAGTGTCGGGAGCTGGACGCCTCCAGCTCGACACACACACATCAGCGCCATTTTTCAGAGCATCGGCGCCGAGGTAAGTCCCCCATGTCCATGGGATGATGAAGACCTCGAGTGGCGTGTCCTGCGGAAGGACGCCCATCTGCTCGCCAGTCCTGATAGCGACAGGCCGCAGGTAACAGTGCGGCAATTCATTCTCAGCGACTGTTTCGACTGCAGCCCTCGACAAATCCTCGATCGAGTACTTGAGCGGCATGCGGTAAATTCGGCAGGAATCCACGAATCGCCGCATGTGGGATCCCAGTCGAAAGACGGCTGGCCCGTTGGGTGTCTCGTAGCAGCGAATGCCCTCGAATACACTGGAGCCGTAGTGAACGACGTGACTCATGACGTGGATCGTTGCGTCTTCCCAATCCACGAACTTACCGTCGCGCCAAATACGGTGGTGGTTGTCTACGGCCATCCAAGAGTCCTCTTAAGGAAGATGGAATTTACCGATCCAACACGTAGGTTCGCTACTCACCGCCCAGGGTCGGGATCGGCGGTCTAGCTGGTACCCTGCAAAACTGAAGCGGGGAGCGGAGAGCGGAGCAGCTACACAGCCGAGAGCGGCCCCGACCACGGCTTCCATGGGCAGTGATGCGCTTAACGCGCGCATGTAGCTCCCGGCTAAGAGGCTGCAAAGCTCTACGCTCCCCGCTTCAGTTTTGTGGATGCCCTACGCCGTCAATTACTGCCGTGCCGCCCACGTTGAAAGAGCCGCTCCGATTGCTCGCACGCGTTTAGCGAGGGATTCGTCGGCGGCGAGAACTCGTCCCCGATCGACCAGAACTCGTCCGCGGACGGTCACCAGCTCCGCTGAGCGCCCGG
>DASWCI010000442.1:0-2686 GCA_036390195.1 Gemmatimonadaceae bacterium | reverse complement strand
ATTGCCGCGCAGGAATTCGGCAGCGATTACACCGACACTTACGACGTCCGCGCGGTGTCGCTCGCTGGGTCGCTGGCGCGGTTCGGGTGGAGGCCTTCCTTCGAGGTGGCGTACGAGCAGCACGAACCGTTGGCCGTCCATGCTCACCCCGCCAACGGGCGCTTTGAAGCGACAGTGCCCGCTCAGTCGCTTGATGAGACCCGTTTGACACTCGGACTCGACAGGCCCACGTCTCTGACTTTTGGAGGGTACGAGCTTGGAGCACATCTCGCTGTCAACGCGATCCGGAAAGAGAGCCGGGCAAATTCATTACGCGCGGAATTTCTGCGGCCTTCGCTGATGCTGGACCTGCAGAAGCCCTTTGGCTCGAGCCGTTTGCTCCTTCACACGCTTGCTGCGGGAATAATCAGCAACGATACTTTTCCCGCTCAGCACCTGACCTATCTCGGCGGTCCAACCACGGGGCCTGGGTACGAATTTCACGAATTCGTCGGCCGAGGTGGGGTAAGTCAACGGATCGAGTATCGCTTCCCAGCTCCCTTCGTTCCGATCCCTCTTGGCAGGTTCGGCCGCGCACCGGGCACCATCACCCTCGCGCCTTTCGCAACCGCGGTGTGGATCGACCGGTCGGCGCCCTTCAAGGCGGCACGCCAAGGGTGGTATCCCTCGGTCGGACTCGGCGCGCTTACCGTATTCGACGTACTGAGGCTGGACGTCGCCCGCGGCCTTCGGAAAGGGCGGTGGACCTTCTCAGCTGACATCGGACGCGATTTCTGGAGCGTGCTCTAAGCCGCGACAGCCCAGCGGATGAGGGCCGTTACTCGCGGCTCGCGGAGCGTGTCGCCGCGTCGGTGGGATATCGATTTGATCCCGCTCGCGAAATCAGCGCTTCGGGAGGCTACGCGAACGTTGCTGCTCCCGGGCAAAGCACTGGTAGCGAGTACAAGTGGTACACCTTCTCGCTGCGAGCGCGTCTCGGCTTCTAATCGCGACATAGCAGGACAAGTCGCTGCGATCGAAGACCGCCCCGCGCTGCTCTAGTGTGGCGGCAGGATTCCGCGAGAATGAATTAGGCCACCGCCTCCGATCGGGTCAGCCTAGTCTTAGCGCATGACTTCGGTTGGCGACTCTGTCGCGACTGATACTTGGCTCTATCCGATCCTGAAGGAGCTCCTTCCACAGGACTCGCTTCGTGCGCTAGAGCCGGGTGCTGGGAGAAGCCTGTGGCGCGCTGTCGTGGACGGGAGTCTATTGACGGACCGCGACGTTCTCGAGGCGCTGTCAACGCGTACGCACTTCAGAATTGCGGCTGACTTACTCGTGAGCTCGCAGGCGTGCGAGACAGTGCCGGAATGGCTCTCCCGCAAGTTTGGCATCCTTCCGCTCGCAATTTCCGAATCGACTCTCGACATCGCGACTTCGAACCCATACGACCTCGACTGCGAGAAAACGCTTTCCTTCGCCACTGCGCGCACCGTACGCATGTGTCTCGCACCGCCGGACCGAATCCAGCAGCGGATCGAAGAGGTTTACGCTCCCGTTGATCGTGTAAGCAAACTTCTCGACAAAGCCGCCAAGCCTGCCGTCCAGCCCGTCATCGAACGACACGATGACACCGACGAACGGGTTGACGAAAAAGAGGCCGAGCGCCCGGTCATCAAGCTTGTCGATCACATCGTCGCCGAGGGGATAGCTGTCGGCGCGAGTGATATCCACCTCGAGGCCGGGGAGAACGGAATAGCAGTTCGCTACCGCATCGACGGAATGCTCAAGGAGGTGATGCTTCTTCCCAAAGCGGTCGGCGGGCCTCTCGTGTCCCGCATCAAGATCATGTCCCAGATGGACATCGCAGACCGATTGCGGCCGCAGGGTGGCAGGGCACGCGTCGCCATCAACGGCGCTCGCGTCGATTTGCGCGTTTCAACGTTACCCGCATCCCACGGCGAGAAGGTCGTGATCAGAATCCTCGACTCGCGGGCGGCGCTACGCTCCGTTGAAACGCTTGGCCTCGATCCGGTCGACGGCCCCCGAATGCAGAAACTGCTAGAGGTGCGCGAAGGCTTGATCCTTGTCACCGGGCCGACCGGTTCTGGCAAAACCACTACGCTCTACGCCGCGCTACGGCTGCTGCAGCACCGCGGAGTGAACATCATCACCGTAGAAGATCCGGTCGAGTATCGGATTCCGGGAATCGTGCAGGTGCAGATTCACGAAAAAGCCGGATTGACATTCGCCTCGGCGCTGAGATCGGTCCTCCGTCAGGATCCGGATGTCGTTCTGATTGGCGAGATTCGTGATCGCGAGACCGCCGGCATCGCCATCCAGGCGTCGCTCACCGGTCACTTGGTGTTCGCGACACTCCACACCAACGACGCGTGCAGCTCGATCATTCGCTTGACTGACCTCGGCGTTGATTCAGTAAAGCTGGCCGCAGCCCTCAAGGGAGTCGTTGCCCAACGCCTGATCCGGCGGCTCTGCCCCGCCTGCAAGCTGGTGGCTAACGCCGGAGTGCCCCGTCGTCTCATCGGAGCGATTCCCGAAGACTCGATGATCTATGTCCCGACAGGATGCAGAGAATGTTCGATGACTGGCTATGCGGGACGCGTAGCGGTGACTGAGGTTCTCGTCACAACGCCCGAAATCGAGCGGTCCATCGCCGCCGACGATCCACCAGAGCGTTTGTTGG
>DASWCI010000441.1:0-5861 GCA_036390195.1 Gemmatimonadaceae bacterium | reverse complement strand
TACGCGCTGCAACAGGTGCAGGCGCGAGTCAGTCAGGTGCGGACAGTGCTACCGAACGAGCTCGACATCGAGATCGAGCGGATGACACCCTCGCTCTTTCCGATCGTCTCGTACAACCTCGAGGGCGGTGATCCAGCGACGCTCTACGACATCGCGCGCTATCAGCTCAAGCCGCTCGTCTCCAGAGTGCCCGGTGTCGGTCGGGTAGATGTTCAAGGAAGCGATGTTCGTGAAGTCGAGGTAGTTGCAGATCCAGCTCGTCTCGCGGCGCAACGACTGACCTATGACGATCTGGCGAACGCCATCAGGGAAGCGACCGGCGTCACCGCCGTTGGAAGGCTTCCACAGGACTACAAGCAGTACCTGATAGTCGCCGCCCAGGAAGCGCACACGCCCGACGACATTGCCGCGGTGGTGGTCGGTCACGGTCTGAGAGTTCGAGACGTGGCGACTGTCACGCTCGGAACTGAAGACCACGTGCGCATCATCTCCGGTGATGGCAAACCCGCTGCTCTCCTCAACATTACGCGCCAACCCGGTGGAAATACGCTGGCGATCGTCGACAGCGTCGCGAGCCTCGCTCGCTCGGTGAGGAAGACTCTGCCGCCGGGAGTGCGGTTGAAAGCTGTGTACGATCAGGGCGCGCTCGTGCGCGATGCAGTGAAGTCGGTGCGGGATGCAATGATCATCGGAGCGATACTCGCCGTCATTATCCTGCTTCTCTTTCTGCACCACACGCGTATCACTGCGATCAGCGCCTCGTCGATCCCGCTCACTCTCGCGATCAGCGTTTTCGCGATGTACTTGATCGGGCAGACGTTCAACCTCATGACGCTGGGAGCGATGGCGATCGCGATCGGGCTGGTAATCGACGACTCCGTCGTGATCACGGAAAACATCGTTCGACACCTGCGACTCAATCCAAGTCGTCACGAGGCGATCAGAGAAGCGGTTCACGAGCTGATCTGGCCGGTTACTACCTCGACTCTCACTACCGTCGTGGTGTTCCTGCCGCTCCGCTTGCTGAAGGGAGTCGTGGGGCAATTCTTCGCCGCGCTGTCGATTACGCTAACAATCGCCGTGCTGGTCTCGCTTTTTCTGGCGCTGACGATAATTCCGCTCATGAGTGATCAGTTCCTCACTCGCAAAGACGCCGAAGCAGAAGACATTGAACAGGAGCCGGCCACAAAACATCCGACGAGAGCAGGAGCGATTCTGCATCGGATCCGTCATACGCTGGACACGCTTTCGCGGCGCTATCAGCAGTCACTCGAGCGCGTGCTGCACCATCCGCGGCGAATGCTGGCCGCCGCCGCGATTCTCATCATTGCCGGCGTCATCGCCCAAAGATTCGTGGGCACGGGGTTCCTTCCCGAAATGGACGAAGGCGCGTTCGTGCTCGACTACTGGACTCCGGGCGGGACGGCGCTGACCGAAACGGACCGCGAGCTCCACATCGTCGAGAACATCCTCGCCGGCACGCCGGAGGTTGACGGGACATCTCGTCGTACTGGCGCGGAACTAGGCCTGTTCGCGACTGCGCAGAATACCGGAGACATCGTCGCCCGGCTCAAGCCTCATAGCAAGCGGTCACGCTCGATCTTCGAGGTCATCGACGAGGTTCGCGTGAAGATTCAGACTGCGGTGCCGAGGCTCCGGATTGAGTTCGTTCAGATTCTCTCTGACGTGATCAATGATCTCGCCGGCTCCGCACGGCCGGTAGAGATCAAGCTGTACGGTCCGGATCTGAATCGCCTCGAGGCTTACGCGAGAAGCATCGAGCCCAAAATCGCCGACATTCAGGGCATCGAAGACCTTTTCAATGGCGTGAGCGAGCCGAGCGCAGAGCTGGACATGCGGGTCAACGAAGCGGAGGCGAATCGCGTTGGTCTCACGCCGCAGAAGGTCGCCGATGCGGCAACGGGAGCCTTGCTCGGCGCCCCTGCGGGTGAGGTCCGTCTCGAGGATCGATCGATCGGTGTTCGGGTCAGGGCGCCGGACACCGTGCGCTTCAATCGCCTGGAGCTCACCGCGCTACCGATTGTCTCCTCACAGACGGGCGCGCCTGTTCCACTCGGTACGCTCGCGACCTTTGAGCCGGTGGAGACGCGCGCTCAGCTGTTGCGCGAGAACCAGCAGCAGATGATCGCGATCACAGCCGACGTGAGCGGACGGTCACTCGGATCTGTGATGAAAGACGTCAAGGTCGTACTTGCCGCGCATCCCCCACCTTCTGGCATGAGACTGGAGCTAGGCGGACAGTACGCGAGCCAGCAGGACGCGTTTCGCGGATTGCTACTCGTACTTGCGCTCGCTGCGGCGAGCGTCGTTGCCGTTATGGTGCTTCAGTTCCAGTCGTTCGTGGAAGCGCTCATTGTGCTCCTCGCCGCACCACTCTCATTCATTGGTGCTGTCGGGCTCCTGCTCATCACCGGCACGCCGCTCAACGTTTCGTCGTTCATGGGGCTCATTCTGCTCGTCGGCCTGATCGTGAAGAACGGAATTATCCTGCTCGATTTCACCAGGCACCGAATGCAGACGGATGGTCTCCCACTCGAGAAAGCGATTATTGAGGCGGCGCGAGTGAGACTGAGGCCGATACTAATGACGACTCTGTGCACGCTTTTCGGGCTATTTCCGCTCGCGCTGGGGCTCGGCGCTGGTAGTGAGCTTCAGAAGCCACTCGCCCTGGCTGTGATCGGCGGCCTCACCTTGTCGACACCAATAACGCTGTTTGTGGTTCCAACGCTTCTTGTCGCCATCAGAGGGCGCAACTACCGGCTCTCCTCGAATCCGCGGCGTGCTGAGGCGATTCCAGCCAAGTAGTTTTACGGCATGACAACGCCGATCGCGCATCCACCTGAAACACTGGAAGGATGGTACGCGCTGCACCAAATCTTTCGCGTCAGCAAACAGAGCATTGACCCCGCTCGCCGCGAGCGAATGGCGACTGGCGCCCTCGCCGGACTGAACAAGTCTCGTACAGGAAAAAGGCCCAAAGCGAGAACCGAAAGCTCCGAAGGTTGGAGTTGCATCGCTCGTCTCGTTGGATCGAGTTCCGACGTGATGGCAATTCACTTTCGCGAATCACTGGACGCGATTGCATCCGCGCAGGATGCGTTGCGAAAAACGGAATTGGGCAAGGTAGTCGAATCTGTCTATACATTTCTGAGCGTGACTGAAGCTGGCCTCTATCACATTACGGCCCAGCTCGCTCGAGCTGCCGAGGCGCGTGGTGGACAAGTGGGCGACGCCGAGTACACGAGGACTCTTGCCGGACGGGCGACCGCTGAACGGGAGAGCCAGCAGGTAAAACGCCGACTCTATCCCGAGCTGCCGGCGAACATGCCCTACGTTTGCTTCTATCCGATGTCGAAGCGACGCGATGCATCGCAGAACTGGTACACGCTCACTCTCGACGAACGCAGTCGCCTAATGCAGGCGCACGGGATCACTGGTCGACGTTATTCCGGTAAGGTCCAGCAGGTAATTACGGGTGCGATCGGTCTCGACGCATGGGAATGGGGCGTGACGCTGTTTGCCCAGGATCCGCTGGATTTCAAGAAGCTCGTGACGGACATGCGCTTTGACGAAGTGAGCGCAAAGTACGCCGAGTTTGGCGACTTCTACGTCGGGAAAATCATCCCGGGCTAGAGTCGCGCCTCCATCGCGCGAGCTGACTCACTGCGCTCGCGGAAGATTGAGTGTAAAAGTCGAGCCGGCGCCTACGGTGCTTCTCACGCTGAGATCGCCGTTCATCGCCCGCGCGAGATCTCGACTGATCGCGAGACCCAAACCCATCCCTTCGTGAGCGCTGCTCAGCGACCGTCCGAGTTGTACAAAAGGCTCGAATATCGTTTCGAGTTTATCGCCTGGGATGCCAACACCGGTATCGATCACGTTTATCGAGGCCACGTTTGCTGACACTCCGCATTGCACTTTCACAGTACCTTTTGGCATGGTGAATTTGATCGCGTTGGAGAGAAGGTTGAGCAGGATTTGATCAACCTTTGTGCGGTCGCCGAGCGCGATGCAGCCGGTCTCGGCAACGTCAATCGCCAGCGAAACGCCCTTCGCCTCAGCCTGTGGCTCAGCCAACCTGGCCGCCGCCTCGATCACATGCAGTAACGAGATGGGTGCAATGTCATAAGTGATTTGACCTGCCTCGATTCGGCTGAAATTCAGCAGATCGGATATGATTCCCATCAGGTGCTGCTGGCTCCGGCGAATCCGATCGAGGTAGTCGGCCTGCTGTGAGCTAACCGGTCCACCAAGTCCGAGCGTGAGCAGCTCTGCGTAGCCGCCGATGGCATTGAGCGGTGTGCGCAGCTCGTGTGACATCGCCGCGAGGAATTCTGTCTTGGCAACGTTTGCGGCTTCGGACTCCGCCAGGCGCCGTGCGTCCGCGAGGGCGCGCTGCTCGGCATTTCGCCGCTCGGTGAGATCGCGCGTGACTTTCGCAAAGCCAATGAGATTATCATTCTCGTCACGTACAGCGGTGATCACCACACTGGCCCAAAAGAGCGAGCCATCTTTTCGCAGACGGTAAGCATCCTCCTCGAACGTTCCCTCTCGGGCCGCGATCTCGAGCTCATGTTGAGGGTGCCCGCTCTCGATCGCTTCGCGGGGGTAAAAAACCGAGAAGTGCTGACCGATGATTTCGTCAGAGCTGTAGCCTTTCATTCGCTCCGCGCCATGGTTCCAGCTGGCGACGTGGCCATTTGGGTCGAGCACGAAGATCGCATAATCGCGAACCGATTCGACCATGAGCTGGTAGATCCGGCCGCCGTGCTTGATGGTCTCGGCGAGCCGTGTGTTCGCGATCGGGATGATAGGCGTCCCTTCGCTCGGAGTGTTGCCCGACCGGGGTGGCCTGTTGGAGTGCGAATGATTCTCGGCCGCGGCCATTAGTGCGCGAGCCGGCAGGTGAACGGATGCGTCAATCGGAACCAGCAATCCGGAAGCAAGATGTCCGTACGGGCTGGGGTAGCTTGCACAACCGGTTTTCTGAACGATGGAGCAGGCGGAATTACCGCAACGATTGTGCGAGAACCAGTCGGAACTTGCCAAAGATGAGCGGTGGATGAGCCTTCTTTGGGTTGAAGGCGACGAAGCCTGCGGCTATACTCCGGGTCTGTTTCTCCCAGAAAAAGTAGGGCCTGAAACGGGACGTAGCGCAGCCCGGTAGCGCACCTGAATGGGGTTCAGGGGGTCGCGGGTTCAAATCCCGCCGTCCCGATTTACGTAAATACGAAGGCCCACAAGCGGTTACACGCTCGTGGGCTTTTTGCTTTTCCCGCCCAGCCGCGTTTCATCAATACTTTCATCAATACTTTGGGGCTGCAGCCGCCATGCGTTAAGAGCAGCTCGCTGTACTGGCGGCGTATGGACAAGACCATACCTGGGGACCTGCCCGCTCTTTGGAGAGAGCGCGCCGAGACCCTTCGCAGCTTCGGCGATCCCAACTCGGCTCGACTCTGGGACATCGCTGCCGTCGAACTTGAACGCGCTCAAGCGAGGTTCGCCGGCGAAACACTTTCACTCACAGAAACGGCCCGCGTCTCAGGCTATACGCCCGATCATCTCGGCAGCCTCGTCAAGCGCGGGAAGATCGCTAATGCAGGTCGCACCAACGCACCGCGTATCCGCCGCTGCGATATCCCGCCCCACAAGAGACCCGGTGGTCGGGGAAGGCCGGCGCGCCCGAAGTCCGTTCCAAGTAGTGACGCCATCCGCAGCATCGCCCAATCACACATCAGGAGGAGCAATGAGAACGCGCAAGAAGAAGGTTAGAAAGACTTGGTCGGTTGATCGGATCAAGCATCCGCTGTATCCCGAGTTCACCGTTCGTGTCGGTGAGT